>NZ_JBOHKS010000051.1:0-20383 GCF_050729195.1 Hypericibacter sp. | reverse complement strand
GCGTGGCACTGGGGGACTCCGCGCGCCTGCGCGTGGGCCAGATCGCCATCGCCATTGGCAACCCGCTGGGCTTCACGCACACGGTCACCAGCGGCATCGTGTCGGCGCTGGGGCGATCATTGCGCTCGAACGCCGGCCGCATGATCGACAACGTGATCCAGACCGACGCGGCGCTCAATCCCGGCAATTCCGGGGGGCCGCTGGTGTCGGCGACGGGCGAGGTGGTCGGCATCAACACCGCCATGATCGGCGGCGCCCAGGGGCTCTGCTTCGCCGTCTCCAGCAACACGGCTCTTTTCGTGGTGACCGAGTTCATCGGCCATGGCCGGGTGCGCCGCGCCCATCTGGGCATCGCCGCCCAGACCCTGCCGCTGCCGCGCCGGATCGCCGTCGCGACCGGGGCAGGGCCGCTGGCGGTCCGCATCGGCGAGATCGAGCCGAAGGGTCCTGCCGAGTTGGCCGGGCTCAAGGCCGGCGACATCATCCTCATGCTGGATGGCGTACCGGTCACGGGAGCGGACGATCTGATCCGGCTCCTGGGCGCCGACCGGATCGGGCGCGCGGTCGAGCTTGCCGTGCTCCGCCATGGGCGGGTCGAGAAGCTGGCCGTCACCTTGCGCGAAAGGCGCTGAAGACCGGGGCGCGAAAGGCGCTGAAGACCGGGGTGGGAGAGGCGCTGAGGAAGGCGGCGCGGCGCCTCAGGCGCGGGGTCGTCCGCCGGGGCTCTTCTCGGCCGCGGTCAGGATGATGCTGCCATAGCCCTGGTCGCGGACGGAGACGTCCTGGGATTCGACCTCGTGGCACTGGAGCAGGCGCAAGCCCGCCTTCGCGATGCAGGCTTCCATCCGCTCCTCCGTCAGGTTGAGGGTCGGGAAGCCTCGCCCGTCGCAATGCCATACATCGGTGCGCGAGACATTGACCAGCGCCAAGCGGCCACCGGGTTTCAGCACGCGGCAGGCTTCGCTCAAAGCAAACTCGAACTCCTCCCAGCGGGGCAGGCATTCGAGCGCGAAGACGGATTGGACGAAATCGAACCGGGCGTCACCGGCCGGCCAGGGCTTCGTCAGGTCGCCGATGGTGAGGGATTTGATCTGTTTGGCCTTCCGGCGGGTATGGCCGGCGGCGGTGTCCTCGAGCCGCAGCAGTCCCACGGCATGCTCCGCTGCCAGGGCGAGCGCCGCATCGGTGTCGCCGCGCTTTGCGTTCTCGAGCTGGAGGCGCGCGGCCGCGATGTTGGCGGGGTTGAGATCGAAGCCTTCGACCTCGTTGTCGCCGGGCACGAACAGGGCCCAGTAGAGCGCGGTCGGGCCGCAGCCGGCATCGAGCACGCGCAGGCGGCGCGTCCTGGCCAGAGGCCCCGCGACCTCATTCAGGAACTCCCCGGCGGCCGCATTCTCGTGGCCCAGCTCGGCGTAATATTCCCGCCAATAGGCCCCCGAGGCGAAGACGTCCTCCGGCGCGCGGTCCAGGAAGGTCACGAAAACCTCGTCAGGCGCGGGCGCGGGCGTGCGTGTCCTGCTGCCCGAAGATCCGGTCGTTCAGCTGGGCGAAGAAGCGGCCATAGCACTCCATATAGGCGAACACGCCGCGGCGCGCCTGGGAGACGAGCTTGGGGTCGCCGTTCGTATAGAGCTGCACCGCCTCGACGCCCATCTCGCGATGCGAGACCTCGACATCGTCATGGACGAGCAGGAAGTTCAGATGCGGATCGTTCTGCGCCTTGAGTCCATACTGCTCGCGATATTCGCGGAAGGTCGCCAGGAACACGCCGAAATCGAGCGGCGCCGTGGCTTCGTTCGCGACGTGGAAGCCCAGGGCTTCGACGATGGGACGCTTGCGGTAATAGTCGCCGATCGTGCCGGCGAATTCCTTGGCCGTGGGCACGATGTTCCGGTCGTCGAGCAGGTCCTTGGCCGTGATGTTCCAATGGGCCGCCATATCGACATAGAGCTGGTGATGGCTCGGCAGCAGGCCATGCTCCATGTCGTTGAGGCCGTATTCGTCCACGGCGGCGAACAGGATGCGCGACGCGCGGCCGGTGGCGGCGAAGGGCTCCTTCTTGAACCATTCGTCGGTCATGCGGCTGGCGAGGGCAACGATGCCGGGCGGCACCTCGAGGACGAACATGCCCTCGGAAGCGAGAAGCACGCGGATCTCTTCGCGGGTCAGGAGCCGCGACTTCAGATTCTCCTCGAACTTCTTGAGAATGCCGACGGCCGGATGCGAGAAGACCGCATCCTTGAGGGCGACGATGTTGTCGCTGATCGGCATCGACACATGCGCATACTGCGAATTGTCGATCGATTTGCCGCGTTCGTAGCTTGGAGTTGACATGGCCGCCCTCGAAAGGAATTTGTCGGACTAGACAGGGTCCCATGGCACCATATTTCGCTTAATAGCCCGTAAACCGAATCGCGGCGAATCCAATGTTTATCGCTATCTATTCGTTCGATCTCATCGCAAATGACAAGCCGTTCAGCGCGTTGACGCCGCGGTAAGGTTAACGTTCGTGACGGCGTCTCGGCCTTCGACGGCGAGGCGAGTCAGCCCGTCCTTCGTGCGGCGATATAGGCATGGCCGACGATCGTGGCCACGATCAAGGCGCCGCCGGCGAGCGTCGCATTGTCCGGTGTCTCGCCCAGAACGAGCCACACCCAGAGCGGCCCCAGGATCGTCTCGAGCATCAGGATGAGGGTGACGTCGGAGGCCGAGAGATGCTGGGTCCCGCGCGAAAGGAGCATGGTCGCGAGCGGAACGACCAGGACGCCCAGCAGGGCCAGGAACTTCAGGTCGCTGGCGGAGATGGCGCCCGGCGAGGCGAGCGGCCAGGCCAGTGCCGCGGAGAGCAGCCCGCCATAACCGATGATGGGAAAGAAGGCTTCGCCCCGGCAGCGCCGCAAGGCGACGAAATAGGCGCCGAGGCAGGAGGCATAGCCCAGCGCGAAGACGTCGCCGGAGAGATGGTCGGTGCTGAGGCTGTCGAAGAAGATGATGAAGAGCCCCGCGACCAGCCCGATGACGACAACCCAGGTGGCTGCCGGCGGCCGCTCCCGCAGGAAGGCCCAGCTGAAGATCGTCGCGATGAAGGGGGCGGCACTGCCGATGACGAGCGTGTTGGCCACGGTCGTCGCCTGGAGTGCGGCGACGAAGCAGAACACGGCCGCGGCAAAGGCCATCACCGCGATGCCTTCCGCCCGCCCTTGCAGGCGCAAGGACCGCAGGGATCTCTGCGACAGGATCACATAAAGCGCGATCGTGATACCCAGCAGGACGCCGCGCCACCAGACGATGGTCCAGAGGTCCGCCTGCACCAGGCGAATGAGAAGCGTCTCGAAGCTGATGAGCGTGGCGCCGGCGACCGACAGAGCGAGCCCGCGCCAGGCGATGGATGGCAAGGCTGTCGAGGTCAAGAGCTGCTCTCTGCCACGGGGTTGACCGGGGGACGTCTTGCATCCGCGACCCGCGCGGCCTTCGGAGACTCGAACGGCCCGTCGGCTATCGGCCGAACGGGCGTAGCACAGGACGGAACCTTCTTGAACCGTCAAACGCCGGCTCGGAAACCGGCGGGCGTTTACTCCGCCGCGGCCGGCGAATCTCCCGTCGGGCGAGCCGCCTGCGCCGCGGCGTAGAGTTCCCGCGGGAAGGTGACGACCGCTTCGGTGCCTTTGCCGACTTCGCTGGTCAGAGCGAGCTTCGCCCCCAGCAGCTCGGACAGGCGCCGCGCCAGCGGGAGGCCAAGGCCTGTGCCCTCGTAGCGGCGGGCCAGACCCTGGTCGACCTGCTGGAAGGGCTCCAGAGCCGCCGAAAGGTCGGTCGGCGACATGCCGATGCCGGTATCGGCGATCGAGAGGGAAAGCTCGCCCGTGTCGTGGATCCTCGCGGAGAGGGTCACGCGGCCGGAGGCTTGCGTGAACTTCACGGCATTGGAGAGAAGGTTCAGCAGGACCTGTCGCAGGCGGTAGGAATCGGCGCGAATGACGAGGTTTGCCGCCGGCGGAATGTAGTTGAGGGCGACCTTCCGCTGATCGGCCTGGGGCCGCAGCATGTTGGCGACATTGACCAGCATGTCGACGAGATCGACATCCTCGACCACGACCTCGAGCTTGCCGGCCTCGATCTTGGAGAAATCCAGCAGGTCGTTGATCACCTCGAGCAGATGCTCGCTGCTGTGGCTGATGTCGTCGAGATATTCCTTGTAACGCTCATTGCCGATCGGCCCGAACGTCTCCTTGCGCATGACATCGGCGAATCCGATGACGGCGTTGAGCGGCGTGCGGAGCTCGTGGCTCATATTGGCGAGGAAGATGCTCTTCGCCCGGCTGGCGGCCTCGGCCCGCTCGCGCGCCTCGCGGAGATTGGCATGCGTGGATTCGAGCTCCCGGCAGCGCAGCAGCAGGTCCTGGTTGACCTGGCGCAGCTGCTGCTCGGCCTTCCATTTCTCGCTCAGCGCCAGGGCGAATTGCTGGATCTCGGTCGCCTGGAACGGCTTGTTGATATAGAACAGCTTGTCGAAGGGCTGGACGAGCTCGGCGATCTGGCGCGGATGTTTGTCCGCATAGGCCGTGACCATGACGATGTTGATCGCCGGATCGAGCGCGCGGATGCGGGCCGCCGTCTCGATGCCGTCGATGCCCGGCGGCATGCGGACGTCGAGGAAGGCCACCGGGAACTCGATGCGGTCCCGCCGGGCCGACATGATGGTGTCGATCGCCTCTTCGCCCCGGCGGCAAAGCACCGGCTGAAAGAACGGCGTCGTATCCGGAGCAGCGGACGAGGTTACGTTGAAGAGCTCGCCTTCGAGATCGGCGAGCCGGTTGTCGTTACCATGGGGCGCGGCGATGGCGCCGAACACGGTGCGATAGGCGTCGAGAACCGAGCGCTCGTCGTCGGCGATCAGGACGCGGTAGATGGGTCGTGCCGGGATCATCATGCTGCCACACCCAGGGCCTGGTTTGCCGTCGGCAGGAGCACATGGATCCGCGCGCCCTTGCCCGGACCGTCGCTTTCCGCATACATGCGCCCCGCCATGGCGGCGACGCTGTTGGCGGACCAGTGCAGCCCGAGGCCGCCGGTCTTGTCGCGTTTCGTGCTGAAGCCGCGCTCGAACACGTTGGTGAGATTGGCCTTGTCGATGCCGATACCGTCGTCGCTGACGGTCATGCGCACCATCGGCCGGTCCCCACTATTGTCGATCGCGCCGTCGATCGTGATCCGGCCGGTACCGCGGCCGGTTTCGCCGATCGCCTCGGCGGAGTTCATGATGAGGTTGCCCAGGAGCTGGGCCAGGACGATCGGATTGCCGAGGACCGGCGGCAGCGACGACAGGCCGGTGCCGAAGGTCACCTGGATATCCGCATTGCCGCGGGCGGGCAGCAGCCTCGCCGATTCCTCGACGACCTTGGACAGAACCACCGGCTCCGCCTGGCGAACGCCCATGCTGAGGGCGGTGTGGTCCTGCAGTATCTGCTCGATATGGCGGTTCTGGTCGCCGATGGCCTTGAGGTCCTCCGCCACGCGCTTGCGTTCGGCGAAGAGCTTGCGGATCGAGCCTTCCAGATATTCGAGCAGCTTGCCGCGGCGCTCGGGCGAGGGCGTCTCGGACTTGAGCTCGGTCAGCGCCGTCTCGAGATGGGCCGGCGGCGCCTCGCTCGCGGTTTCGGAGAGCTTCCAGAGCGTGACGGCCACGGGGCTCAGCGCATTGCGGATGTTATGCATCACGCCGGCCGCAATCTCGGCCATGCCGCTCATATAGGACTGCTCGAGCAACCGCCGGCGGGCATTGTCGAGCTGCGAGTTGGCGGCGTCGAACTCGCGGGCCAGAACGCCGATCTCGTCGCCGCGGTCGAGCGTCAGGCGCTTGGTGAGGTCGCCGGTCTGGCCCACCTCCAGCACATGCGCCGTCAGCTTCTTCAGCGGCACCACGATATGGCGGGTCAGCATGTGCCACATCATGCCCATCAGCAGGAAGCCCGCAACCAGGGTCGAAATGCCGGCGATGCCGAGGGTGGTCCGGGCGATGCCGGTGATGGCGCGCGGCGTCTCGACCTGGATCATGAGCGGCGCGCCGTCGCGCATGGTCGCCAGCAGATGGAAGGCATCGAGGGTCTTGCTGTCCGCGATCTTGAAGATGTCATCCTTGCCGGCCAACAGGTGGCCGGAGATATCCTTCAGGTCGCCCGGCAGCGTCGTCTGGTCGGTCTGGAAGACGTCGAACTGCACATGGGTCTGGTTCACCAACCCGTCGACCATGGCTTTGTTGACGAAGCGGCCCATGAAGAGGGTGCCACGCACCGGTCCCTCGCGGGTGCTCTGCAGGATCGGGAATCCCGCCAGCAGCATCGGGCCATGCTCGGTGAGCAGGATCCCGGAAACCTGCTGATCCTCGGCATGGAGCATCAGCGGATCGGCGGCGGGGATGGCCGGAGCGAAGGTGTCGACGGTCAGCTCCTTGCCGGTGTCGAAATCGTAGGTCTCGGTGCGGACGAGCTTGCCATTGATGTCGTAGATGGCGAGCAGATTGAGATTGAGATCCCGCATCACGTCGAAGGTGAAGCTCTGGCGGTCATATTCGTCGTTGGGCTTCACGACATATTCGTAGGTCGGATCCCAGGCGCTCCAGTCATGGGCGACCCGTTCCAGATTCTGCTGCTCGCCGGCCAGCGCGTCGGCAACCCGATTGACGTTCTTCTGGGCCGCGGTCTGCTCGACATCGACGAAGGCCGGCCAGACGACGAGGCCGAAGATGGCGCCGTTGGCTGCCAGCAGGATGGCCAGCACGGCACCCAGCACCAGCATGACCCGCTTGTTCAAGGAACTGTTCGGTGACTGCCGCCCGAGTGTCATCGTCATCCCCCTGATTGGCACGATATCGCCGCTCGCCGACGGCGTCGAAATTCAGGGCGCCTCTCCCCAGACGAGCGCCCGCTTGCAAAATTGCATCCCGAGTTTTGCGCGAGAACTCGAAAAAAAACGATTAACGGGCGCCGCAACCAGAAAAAAGACAATGCCCGCGTGTGCGCCGCCAGCGCTCGTAGCCGCGCCGAGGCTGGGCTGCCGGCGTCATTCATGATTTCTTTACCGGGTGGACGCGGGCGCCTGCCCCCGGACCGGTGACAGGATGTAGGTCTTCATCGGCCGGCATTCCCTCGAGAACAAGAGCGCTGCCTTGTCTGCGGGGGGCGTAGGCCAACCCGGATCAATGCCGGCGGTTCATTCTTTGGTCTTTGGAGGTCCGGTTCAGTCTCCCGGCCGCCGAACGGGGCCGCCAAAAGTCATGGGCAGGGTCACGATCGTCTCGCCCGGCGCGAGGGGAAATGTGCCTGAGAGAAGGCTGTCGACCAGGCTGGTCCGGATCGGTTCCCAGCCGCCATGCCCATCCTGTTCATGGAACACGCGATCGAGCAGCACGCGGATCTGGGCGACCTTGCCCGAGGCAGAGATCGTGAAGCGGAACGCGATCGGCCCGTGAAAATGGGGAATGATGGCCGTTCTGCCGGTCGCGAAGCGTTCCAGGGCGCCACGGATGCCCGGTCGGACAGCGTCTTTCGACAGGGCGCCGGTGACGAGCGGCCCGGTTTCCTCGATATGCCCATGCATCACGCAGCGCGCGTCGATCGGGTCCATCGATCCGCTGACCCGCGAGACGCCATGGACCATGCGGTCGTCGAACAGCACGAGCCGGTTGAAGCGGGGTTCGATCAGCTCATAGAGCCCGGTTCCGGCATTGGGAGACTGGAGATTGCGGCGAAAGAGATCGCCTTCCCGCAGCACGATGGTTTCGCCGCCCTGGGTGCGCCGCTCGATCGGCGTCAGGGAATAGACGAAGCCGAAGCGGCCGTTCTTGGAATCGTTATGCAGGCCCTGGCTGCAGCCATTCACATAGAGGCTGAGAAACGGCCAGGTCACGCCCCCGAGGCCCAGGAGATCGATCGACCAGCGCTGCAGCGCCTGCAGGAACCGCTCGACCTTGTCGTGCGGGATGACCTTCTCGGGCTGGGTCTTCAGATAGGTGTAGAGACCGGGGACGAACCAATAATTCCAGACCTGATGGATGTCCGCATGATGCTTCATCGGATTGGCGAAATGCGCCTCGATGTCGGCGCGCATCGACCGGGCGAAATCGAGGGGCATGAAATCGTCGACCACGAGGGAAGGGGCCGTCAGAGGTCCCGGGACGCTCGTGGAGACCGTCTGGTCCATCGCCCTCTCCCGCGGGTCGGCCTGTCTGCGGCGTCCATCGCCCGCTTCGCGGCGCGACCCCTTGGGGGCGTCGAACCGGCCTGGCCGGCGTTATCATCCGCGCAATCGTTGGTTGCGATCATTCACAAATGATAAGGCAGGCGCGCGACCGTCAGGCGATGCGCATCAGGAAGAGCCAGACCGGGATCGCCGCCAGGGCCAGCAGCAGCCCCCAGGGCAGCCAGCGATCGATCAGCGCCAGGAACAGGGCCGGCATGACGCAGAGCGCCAGCGGAATCAGGGTCAGCCCCATGATCCCACAGGCGATGTTGCGCCCGAGCGGGTCGGCCGAGCCCTTGTAGAAGACGCCCATGATCCCGATGCCGGCCAGGATCTCCAGGCCGGCAAGGACCAGCAAAGCGAGGCGCAGGCTGGACAGGCCGTTCAAACGCCCTTCTCCTCGAGGTCGGGTTCGACTACAGGAGGGGCCTATTCTGGAATCCCCGCAGGGTTCCTGTCCAACGCCGGACATCGATATTTCATGGAACTGCAAGCCTATCTCGATCGCATCGGATTCACCGGCCGCCCGGCACTCGATCTCGCGACCCTGGCCCGGATCCAGCGCGGCCATCTCGAGCATATCCCTTACGAGAACCTCGATGTGCAGCTCGGCCGGCCGGTGACCATCGAGCCGCGCGACGCCTTCGCCAAGATGGTGACGGGCGGCCGCGGCGGCTGGTGCTATGAGATGAACGGCCTCTTTGGCTGGGCGCTGGAACGGATCGGCTTTCGCGTGATGCGGATGACCGGGGCGGTGCTGCGGGCGCAACGCGGCGATACCGCCATCGGCAATCACCTGGCGCTCACGGTCGATCTGGACGAGCCCTATCTCGTCGATGTCGGGCTGGGTGACGGCCCCTCCGAACCGATCCCCTTGCGGGAAGGCAGCTACCGGCAGGGCTGGCGCACGGTGCGGCTCGAACGGCTGGATGACGGCTGGTGGCGCTTCCACAATCACGAGCTCGCCTTCGCCAGCTCCTTTGATTTCCGCCGCCAGCCGGCCGACTGGGATCTGCTGGCCCGGCAATGCCGGTGGCTGCAGACCGACCCGGATTCGCGCTTCGTCCAGAATCTGGTCTGCCTGCGCCATCAACCGGACGGCGTGACGGCCCTGGTGGGACGGGTGCTGAAGACGGTTGATGCAGAGGGGAGCCGGGATCATATGCTGGAGACGCCGGATGCTCATGCCGAGGCGCTGGCGGCCTGGTTCGGCATTCGCTTGCCGGAGGCGGCCGGCCTCTGGCCCCAGATCGCGCGCCGCCACGAAGAATTGTTTGGACCCTCATGAAGCTCCGTGACGATCAACCGCCGCCGCCGAAGAAGAACTATATGACGCCCGACGGCCATACGCGGCTCATGGCCGAGCGCAAGAAGCTCTGGACCGAGGAGCGACCGGA
Source organism: Hypericibacter sp. (assembly GCF_050729195.1). Classification (NCBI taxonomy): domain Bacteria; kingdom Pseudomonadati; phylum Pseudomonadota; class Alphaproteobacteria; order Rhodospirillales; family Dongiaceae; genus Hypericibacter; species Hypericibacter sp. The sequence continues at coordinate 10,748 of NZ_JBOHKS010000051.1, read as the reverse complement.
GGTGGTGCGCGTGGTCGAATGGGCCGCCGGCAATGGCGACCGCTCGGAGAATGGCGATTACATCTATGGCAAGAAGCGGCTGCGCGAGATCGACAAGCGCATCCGTTTTCTCGACAAGCGCCTCGAGGCGGCCGAGATCGTCGATCCCGCCCGACCGGGCTCGAAGACCCGCGTCCATTTTGGCGCCACCGTGCGCTGGGTGCGCGACGACGATCGCGAGGTCGAGGCCACCATCGTCGGCATCGACGAGACCGAGTTTGGCCCTAAGCGCATCAGCTGGGTGTCGCCGATGGCCAAGGCGCTCATCGGCAAATCGGTCGGCGACATGGCGGTCGTGCGCACACCCAATGGCGAGGAGGCCGTCGAGATCCTGGCGATCGCCTATCCGCGCGAGGACTGAGCCTCAGACTAGATTCGGCAGGGTTCAGGAGAGATCGTGCAGACCCTTGTTCAAGGGCGGCCCGACCCGGAAATCCGAGAACCTGACCTCGAGACCGCGCCGCTCCGGCGTGCAGCAGAAGGGCCCGACCTGATAGGAAGCGGCCGCGGGAAAGGGGCAGAGGCGCAAGGTCGGCCAGAGCTTGCCGTCGATCGAGGTCTGTAGCTTCAACACGCCTTTGGCGACGCTCGCCCGAATCCAGAAATCCGTAGGCTCGCCCGCGAAGATTCCGGTGGCCCAATCGGACTGCCCGATTGTGAGCACGCTGCCGAGACCGGGCCTTCCGTCGGTCAGCTCGATTCCCGCCTTGACCCAATTCTTCTCGTCGAGCCGGACCATGATGCCAGCCTGGTCATAGAGCCGGTCGTAGCGGGCCCGCACCCGGAGATCGGCGGTGAAATCGCCCGCGGTGGCGAAGCCGAAGAAATGGCCGCTGTCACGGATGAAGCCGTAATGGGTCTCCCGCCAGAAATCGGTCTTGTCGTCGGTCGTGACCGCAAGCCCGTCCCGGTCGAGACGCCAGGCCCGGGGCTCGTTCAGCCAGCGGCATTGCTCGAACAGCCCCGCTCTCATCAGATATCGGTCCAGCCGCCATCGACGCGCAAGTTGGCGCCGGTGACATAGGAGGCGGCATCGCTGGCGAGGAACAGGATGGCCTGGCCTACCTCGCTGGGGGCACCCAGGCGTTTCATGATCGTCGCCTGGGCCTCCTCGTTCCGTACCTTGTCGGCATCGGCCGGCGAGAGCCCGAGCTTGTCATAGATGGGGGTGTCGATCGGCCCCGGCGCCACGCTGTTGACGCGGATGCCGCGCGCCGCGAGCTCGGCCGCCAGCGTGCGCACCAGCGACCGGACCGCGGCCTTGCTCGCGGAATAAACGGCCATGCCCGGAATGCCCTTGGCATCGAGGCAGCTCGACGTCATGACGATGCTGCCACCGCGCCCCATCAACGGCAGGCATTTCTGGACTGCGAAGAAGCTGCCTCTGAAATTGATCGCCATCTGGGCGTCGAAATCCGCCTCCGACACCTGCTCGATCGGCGCCGACCAGGTAACACCGGCATTGGCCACCAGGATATCGAGCTTGCCGAAGACGTCCCGCGCTTGGGCCGCGACCCGGGCGATCGCGTCGACCGAGCGGTTGTCGGCGACGACACCGAGGGCGTGGGGTCCGAGCTGCGATGCCGCGTTACGGACACGGTCTGCGTTCTGACCGGTGATCATGACCCGCGCGCCGGCTTCGGCCAGCGCCTTGGCGGCGGCAAAGCCGATGCCGGTCGTGCCACCAGTGACCAGCGCATGCTTGCCGGCAAGATCGATTTGCATGAGGACGCTCCCTTGGATCGGTTTCAGAGCGCCTTCAGCCAGACATCCGACAGCGTGAATCCCTCCGGGAAGGGGTCGCTCGGGTCATAGCCGAATTGTGAGATCGCGGTGATCCAGGCCTGGCCGGCGACGGTCGGGATCACGGCCGGATAGTTGCCGACTTTGGTCGTGCCGACGATCTCGCTGATGAAATGGGTCCCGATCAGCGATTCATGATCGAAGATCTCGCCGGGCTTGATCTGCTTCTTCGCATGCATGACCGCGAGCCGGGCGCAGGTCCCGGTGCCACAGGGCGAGCGGTCGTTGCGGCCGGGCGAGACGATGACGGTGTTCTTGGCCGTCACCCGGTTGCCCTCACGGCGCAAGGGGCCCATGAACTGGGTCTGGGTGATGCCGGGGATGAGCGGGTTCTCGGGATGGGAGACGGCGAGCTGGGCCGCGGCCGCGGTCTTGATCCGCTGCCCCAGGCCGCAGAGATCGCGCGCCTCGTCGCGGGTGAGGCCCAGGCCCAAGGCCGTCGCATCGACATGGACATAGGTCATGCCGCCATAGGCGACATCCACCTTGAGGCTGCCCAGCCCCTCGACCTCGATGATCTTGTCGAGGTGATAGACGAAGGCCGGCTGGTTGGTGAATTTGACCTGGCGGACCTTGCCATCCTTGCAGTCGCAGGTGACCTTGATGAGCCCGCCGGGCGCTTCGAGCACCAGCTCGGTCACCGGCTCCGTCATCCGCAGGATGCCGGTCTCGAGCAGCACGGTCGCCACGCAGATCGTGTTCGATCCGCTCATAGCCGGATATTCGGTCGATTCCAGGATGACGAATCCCATCGCTGCCGCCGGATTGCTCGAGGGTAGGATGATGTTGGCGTTGTGATTGACCGTGCCGCGCGGCTCGAACAGGAGGAATTTGCGCAGGCCGTCGCGATGCTGCTCGAGATGGCGCATCTTGTCGAACATGGTCGGGCCCGGCACGTCGAAGACGCCGCCGGTCACGACCTTGCCGATCTCGCCCTCGGCATGGCAATCGACGACGGTGAAGGTCTGGGACCAGCGCATGGATTGGGTCTCCGCAGTGGGCACCGCCGATCCCCTGACAAAGAGGACCGGCGGTCGTCCTTCGATCAGGCGGCGGAAGCGAGCGGCCGGCCCAGCGCGCCCAGGGCCTGGCGCAGCTCGGCCACCTCGGCATCGGTCAGGGGGAGCGCCGGCTTGCGGCAGATCCCGACCTTGCCGCCGAGCAGGTTGGTCGCGGTCTTGACCGCCGAGTTGTAGTCATGGGTCCAGAAGAAGAGCTGGGCCGGCAGGATGCGCTTCCACAACGCCGCCGCCTCGGCCAGCTTCCCGGCCGCGACCAGATCATGGAGCTGCACCGCCTCGCGCGGCGTGGCATTGGCGCCGCCCCAGATGACGCCGGTGCAGCCGCTCATCAGCGCCGGGAACATCAGCGTGTCGCCGCCATTGAAGACCTTGCCGCCCGTCGCCACCAGCTGCTGGATGCGGGTGAAATTGCCGGTGCTGTCCTTGATGTATTGGATGTTCTCGATCTTGAGCAGGCGCGCAAACAAATCCGGCGTCACGTCGCGGTTGGTGTGCTGCGGGATATTGTAGATGACGATCGGCGTCTTGATCGCCTTGGCGACATGCTCGTAATGCCACATCACGCCATCCATGGTCGGCCCTTCGAAATAGGGCGGCAGCACCATGATGGCCTCGGCACCGAGGTTCTCGGCCACCTTGGCATTCTCGATCGTGTCGCGCGTGCTGATGGCCGAGGACTGCACGACATAGCGCGCCTTGCCCTGGATCTGCTTGCCGACCAGCGTATGGATCCGGCGGCGCTCCGCTTCGGTCAGGTAGGCGAACTCGCCGGTCCCGCCGCAGGAGAGGATGATATGAACGCCCGCATCGAGCAGGCTGTCGACATGGGCGGTGAGGGCGCCTTCATCGACCTTGTCGCCGGACTTGTCGAACGGCGTGCAGATCGGAACGCAAATCCCCTTGAGGTCAGACATCAGTGGAGTCTCCCGTAAGCTGATTGATCGAAGGATAGACAGGGTCAGGCTTATAGAGCGGCCTCAGGCCGCCGGCAGGTAGTAAGGCTGGTGCTCCGGCGGCAGCGGCGGATTGCCCAGGATCTCGTCGGCGAGCTTCTCGGCCATCATGATGGTGGGCGCGTTCAGGTTGCCGGTGACGATCGCGGGCATGATCGAGGCGTCGACCACGCGAAGATTTTCGATCCCATAGACGCGGGCCTTGGCGTCCACCACCGACTGCGCATCATTGCCCATGCGGCAGGTGCAACTCGGGTGGTAGTTGGTGCCGGCATAGCGGCGCAGCCAGGCGAGGAGCTCGTCGTCGGTCTGGATATCGGGTCCCGGCGTCACCTCGACGCCGCGATACTCGTCCCAGGCCTTCTGGCGGACGATTTCGCGGATCGTCCTGACGGCCTCGATCGCCAGGGCGCGGTCATGTGCCGTCTCGAGGAAATTGAAGACGAAGCGCGGCGGCGCCATCGGGTCGGCCGAATCGAGCCAGACGCGGCCCGTGCTGGTCGGCCGCATCAGGCTGAAATAATACTGGAAGCCGTCCTCGAGCTTCACATTGCCATGCTGGATTTCGCCCAGCATCGGCACGAACTCGATCTGGAAGGTGGGAATGCGCTCGGGTCCCTTCGTGCGGACGAAGCCGCCGACCTCGAAGAAATTGCTGGCGCCAAGCCCGGACTTGAACAGGTACCATTGCAGCCCCAGTTTCGCGCGTCCGAGCGGCGTGAGCTGCTTCGCGACCGAGACATTCTTCAGCGCCCGATACTGCACGGGTGCCGAGACATGATCCTTGAGCCCCTGGCCAACGCCCGGCAGGTCGGCCGCGATCGCGATGCCGAGGCGGCGCAGCTCGTCGCCGGAGCCGATGCCGGACAGGGTCAGGAGCTGGGGCGAGTTGAGGGTGCCGGCCGAGAGAACGACCTCGCGTTCGGCCTGGATGGGTCGAGCGCCGTCGGCAGCCGCGATCTCGACGCCGACCGCGCGCTTGCCGTCGAGCAGGATGCGCCGGACGCGGACGCCCGTGCGGATCTCCAGATTGTCGCGCGGACCCATCCCGCGCAGATAGGCCTCGGCCGTGCTCCAGCGAATGCCGCGATGGACATTGCGCTGGGTGATATGGGTGCCCTCCTGGCGGAAGGCGTTATGGTCTTCGACCAGCGGCACGCCGAATTGCGGGCCTGCCTGGAGGAAGGCTTCATAGAGCGGGTTCTGGGCCTTGCAGGTCTCGATCCGCATCGGTCCCTGGCCGCCGCGATAGGTGTTGGGGCCGGGCTCGAAGGTCTCGGCCTTCTTGAAATAGGGCAGGCAGTCGGCATAGGACCAGCCGGCGAGGCCGGAAGCCGCCCAATTGTCGAAATCGAGCGGATTGCCGCGCACCCAGTTGAGGCCGTTGATGGTCGAGGACCCGCCCAGCACGCGGCCGCGCGCCTCGAGGATCTTGCGGCCTTCAAGCTGGGGTTCGGGCTCGCCGTGATAGAACCAGTTGAAGCGGTCGTTCCCGAGCGGCAGGGCCAGCGCTGCCGGCATCTGCAGCGAGTAATGGCGATCGACCGGGCCTGCCTCCAGCAGCAGCACGGAATGGTGCGAGCCCTCCGCCAGACGCGCCGCAATCACGGCGCCGGCAGAGCCGGAACCGATCACGATGTAATCATAGCGGTGTTTGGAAACGGACAAGGTCGCTCCGGTTTCTGGAAAGCAGCGGGTTCTACTGATTGCTGAGGGCGACCGCGCGCAGCTGCTCGGGCGCCGCATAGACGCCGACCGCATCGCCGATCTTGACCGAGACCCGGTCGGCGACGACCACGAAACGCTGTCCGCCGGCATCGACATAGACATTGGTGGTCTGGCCCAGCGGCTCGACGAACTCGACCAGCGCATCGACGGCGTGCGGGCCGCCGGCGGGCCCGATGATGAGTTTTTCCGGGCGGACGCCGATGAAAAGCCGGCCGCTCGTATCCGCGACCAGTTTGGCGCGTTCGCGCTCGGCCGCGGGCAGGGCGTCGGCGAAGGCCTGGGGCGAGCAGCTGATCTCGCCGGTCTTGCCGAGCGAGGCCGCGAACATGTTCATCGCGGGCGAGCCGATGAAATCGGCGACGAAATGGGTCCGCGGCCGGTCGTAGATCTCGAGCGGCGAGGCGATCTGCACCATGTCGCCCCGGCTCATGACCGCGATCCGGTCGGCCATCGCCATGGCCTCGACCTGGTCGTGGGTCACATAGATGGTGGTGATGCCGAGCGTGCTGACGAGCTTCTTGATTTCGGTACGCATCGAGGCCCGCAGCTTGGCGTCGAGATTCGAGAGCGGCTCGTCCATCAGGAAGACGCGCGGGTTGCGGACGAGCGCGCGGGCAAGCGACACGCGCTGGCGCTGGCCGCCGCTGAGCTGGCCGGGTTTGCGCTCCATGAACTCGCCGATGCCCAGACGCTCCGCCGTGTCGCGCACCTTCTTGGCCCGCTCTTCGGGCCCGAGGCCGCGGACCTTCAGCGGGAATTCGATGTTCTGGAACACCGTCATATGCGGGTAGAGGCCGTAATCCTGGAAGGCCATGGCGATATCGCGGTGGCGTGGCTCCTCATAGGTGACGTCGCGGCCATGGATCAGGATCTGCCCTTCGGTCGGGAGCTCCAGGCCGGCCACCATGCGCAAGGTGGTGGTCTTGCCGCAGCCGGACGGCCCCAGCATGCAGAAGAACTCGCCATCCTCGATCTTGACCGAGACGCCGTTGACGGCGGTGACGTTGCCGAAGCGCTTGAAGACGCTGTTGAGGTCGACGCTCATGGGATCTCTCCGACTAACCTTTCACGGCGCCCAAGGTGAGCCCGCGGACGAGATAACGCTGCATCATCAGCACGAGCACCACGACCGGCAGCGACATCAGCACGCCGGCGGCGGAAGCCAACCCGAAGGAGATGGCCTTGGGCTTGATCGCGCTGGCGGCGATCACCGGCAGCGTCTTGGCGTCGCGCGAGGTCAGGATGCTGGCCAGCAGGAACTCGTTCCAGGCGAACATGAAGACGATCACCATGGTGGCGGCGAGGCCCGGCAGCAGCAGCGGCAGGGTCACGCGCCAGAAGGCCTGGTAGCGGCTGCAGCCGTCGATCAGCGCCGCCTCCTCGATCGATTGCGGAATCTCCTGGATGAAAACGCGCATGACCCAGACCACGAAGGGCAGGCCACTCAATGTGTAAGCCGCGATCAGGAGCCAGGGCGTATCGAAGATGCCGAGCTGCTTGGCGATGATGAAGAGCGGGATGACGCTGACGATCGGCGGCAGCATGCGGATCGAGAGGATCTCGAAGGCGAGGAAATTCTTGCCCTTGATGTCGAAGCGCGCCATCGCATAGGCGGCCAAGGTGCCGGCGATCATGGCGAGGCAGGTCGCCATGCCGACGATGAGGCAGCTGTTGAGGAGGGCGTCGAGCGCGTTCATCTCCTCGAACAGCTGGCGGTAGCTGTGGAGCGAAGGGGTGAAGCTCCAGAGCGGCGGGTAGGTGGCGACGTCGTTCTCGCTCTTGAGCGAGGAGGTCGCCATCCAATAGATCGGAAAGAAGAAGAAGGCCGTGACCGCGAGCGCCATTAGCCAGCAGGCGATGTTGCGCAAGGTTGGCCCAAGCTGCGTGGGACGCCGGTTCATCAACGGGTCTCCTTGTCGGCGAGCGTCTTCATGAAGCCGGTGAGCTTCACGAAGATCAGCACGATCGCGAGAATGGCGATCAGAGTCAGCCAGGAAAGCGCCGCGCCATAGCCCAGATCGAAGAATTTGAAATTGACGCGCTGCAGATAGACGCTGACGAGGTCGGTCGAGAAGTCTGGGCCGCCGCGGGTGATGATATAGACCGTGTCATAGGTGCGCATGGCATCGATGATCCGCAGCAGCGCCGCCACCACGATCACCGGCTTCAGCATCGGCAGGGTCACGGAGAAGAAGGTCCGCAAAGGCCCGGCGCCGTCGATGGCGGCCGCCTCGAAAGGGCTGCGGGGAAGTGCCCGCAAGCCGGCGAAGATGACGATGAACATGAAGGGCGTCCATTGCCAGACATCGACCAGCAGCATGGCCGCAAGCGCGCTGGTGCGCGAATTGGCCCAGGGCTGGGCGTCGATGCCGATCAGGCTCAGGAGGAAATTGAGCACACCCAGATCCGGCATCATCATGATGCGCCAGGTGATGCCGACGGCGATCGGCGTGATCAGCATCGGGATCAGCACGATGGTCCGCATGGCGAGGAAGCCGGGCAGGCGCAGATTGAACAGCACCGCCAGCAGCACGGCGAAGACCAGCGCAAATCCGACGCTAAGCAGGGTGAAGAACCCCGTCAGCAGCAGCGAGTGGCCGAACTGCGGATCGGTGAAGGCATGGATGTAGTTGTCGAGCCCTACCCAGCCTTGCGGCTTGTCGATCTCGGTCGGGCGCATCGAGGTGAAGCTGATATAGAGCGAATGGAGCAAGGGGAAGATGCCGACGATGGTCATGATCAGCATCGTCGGCGCGAGCAGGACCCAGGGCACGTATTTCTCGCCGGCGCGCATGGTCGAGGCCTTGCTGGCCGCCTTTCCCAGACCTGCCGTCACCGGGAGTTCCACCATTCCCATATCTGGCCCCGTGGCTCGATGGAGATTGGGGCGCCCGCTCTCGCGAGCGCCCCAACGTCGTTCAAAGCTCAGCCCTTGACGGTCTTGGCGACGCGGTCGGCGGCGTCGGCCATCGCCTGTTTCGGCGTCTTGCTGCCGGTGACGCCGGCGAAGATCTCCTCATAGAGGACGCGCTGGACGGCCACGGCGTTGGTCAGGCGGTAGGCCGGCAGAGCGACCGGCAGGGTGCCACGGACGGCGAAGTCCTTGAAGGCCTGCATCATCGGCACGGTCTTGGTGATGTCGGGATTGTTGACGTCCTTCTTCAGGCAGAGCGAGGATTCGCCGCCTTCGCGGAACAGCTCATAGGCCTGGCCTTCGGTCATCCAGGCCAGGAACTTGTAGGCCTCCTCGAGATTCTGTGAATGGGCGTTGGCGATGATCGACCAGCCACCGATCTGCTCCTGCTCATACTTCTCCGTCGGCGCGACCGTATAGCCGAACTTGCCCTTGTTCGGGCCGTCCTCGATGCCGACGATCACATCCGACCAGGTCACCAGCATGGCGACCTTGCCCTGCTGCAGCAGCGACGAGCCTTCGGGGTAATCGAAGCCCTGGACGCCCTGCGGCGAATATTGCACCAGCTCTTTCAGCCGTTCGATCGCATGCTCGCCCTGGCCTTCGGAATTGAAGATCGGCTCCTTGGCCTCGTTCAGCACATAGTCGTCGGTCGGCCCGAGCTTGACCATGCCCTGGATGCGCGAGCCCCAATCGCCGGTCGACAGCGAATCCACGCCGCCGAGAAGGAGCGTGTTGCCGGCGACCTCGCTCGAATGCAGCTTCTTCGCCGCGGCAAGATACTCGTCCCAATTGGCCGGCACCTTGGTGATACCGGCTTTCTCGAACAGATCCTTGCGATAGACGAAGACGGGCGTGGTCATGGCGACCGGCAGCCCGCAGCGCTTGCCGTTATATTCGGTATAGAGCAGCGCGCCGTCTTCGAGATTCTGCACCTGGAGGGCCGGCAGCGACGGGTTCTTGGCCTTCATGTCGTCGAGATTGGCGGCCCAGCCATTGCGGATCGGCTGCTGCACCCAGATGCTGTCGGAAGTGACCAGGTCGAAGGTGTCCGAGCCCTGGCTCAGCTCGATCAGCATCTTGTCGTAATGCGATTCGTAAGGATTGGATTCGCCGGTGACCGTGACCCCGGTCTTCGCCTTGTAGGCGTCGGCCACGCTCCCCGTGAGCGCATTCGACCAGGCGACGTTGCTGTTGAGCACATTCAAGGTGACACCGGCCGCGCGGGCCGGCAGGGCTCGCGAGGCCGCGGCGCCCGCCGCGATCGCGGCCGATGCCCGCATAAAGGTCCGCCGCGCTACGCTTTGATTCAAATAGTGTTTGTTCATGGACGTCTCCCCTCTGGTTCCCGCAGGGATGATTGGAGGCCACATGTCGCTCTGGGACGCTTTGAAGGCATCCGATGCCGAAACCCTGCACAGCCGGCAATGAGCGGCACGAGTTGTTTTTTTCTTGAAATCGATTACATGTTGGCGGCATTGATCCTCCCTGTCAAGGGGATGAGGATCATCAGGTCGGATCGGCGCGGGGATGCGTCCGATTCCGGCAGCGAAAGCGGCGGGGAATGAAAGCCAAGACCAAGGTTTCGGACGTCGCCAATCGTGCGGGCGTGTCGGTCGCGACCGTCTCGCGCAGCTTCAACAATCCCGAAGCGGTGCGCGAGGACGTGCGCCGCCGAGTGATCGAGGCGGCGCAGGCGCTGGGCTACAGCCCCAACCCCGCGGCGAAGGCGCTGCGCATGCAGCGCACCCATATCGTCGGCGCCGTGGTGCCGACGCTCGATTACGCGATCTATGCCCAGATGCTGAACAGCTTCCAGGCCGCCATGTCGGCCGCGGGCTATATGGTCTTCATGCTGGCGGCGGGCTTCGACAACACCAATCTCTACGAACCGGTGCGCCAGCTGGTCGATCGCGGCGCCGAGGGGCTGCTGATCGTCGGCAAGATCGAGGATACGCGGCTGCTGAAATTTCTCGAGGATGGTAGGATCCCGACGGTCCTGACCTATTCCTATCAGCCGGACGGGCCTTTCCCCTCGATCGGATTCGACAATTACGCGGCCACGCGGCAATTGGCCGATTTCCTGGTGCGGCTCGGCCATAAGCATATGGTCATGATCTCAGGCCGCACCCGCGGCAACGACCGGCAGCAGGCCCGCGTGCGCGCCTTTCGCGAGGCCGCGGCGGATGCCGGCATCACCAAGACCACGCATGTGATCGAGCGGCCCTATTCGCTGCTCGAAGGGGCTGCCGCCATGCGCTCGATCTATGTCGAGCATCCCGCGACCAC
>NZ_JBOHKS010000050.1:0-8929 GCF_050729195.1 Hypericibacter sp. | reverse complement strand
CCATACCACATGTTGAAGGTCATGACCCGGAGGTCGATGCCGGGCTCCTCCGCCCGTGCCGATCCGAGACCCGTCACCACGCCCGCCACCAGCGCCAGGGCTGCCAGCCACCGCCGCAAGCCGCTCATCTTCCCCTCCCCAGGATCGCCGTCCCCGTCCGGTCCCGACCCCGATCCTGCACCTATCGGGTAAGTCCCGGAACCGGCTGGATTTCCGGGGAGCAGCTTGACACGGCCTCCCCACTCGAGTAAATGAATATTCATTCAGTATCGTTACTGTATTGAAACCGCAACAGAACTTGAAGGATTTCGGTCCCATGGCCGCAGCGCTGAGAGCGATCCGGACGGTGCCCCAGGGCGGCGCCGCCACCCGCGCTTCGATCCTCGAGGCGACCATCGGAGTGATCGCGCGCCAGAGCCTGTCGGGCACCACGGTCGAGCGCGTGGCGCTCGCGGCCAAGGTGGCGCCGGGCACCGTGATCCTTCACTTCAAGCGCAAGGAGGCGCTGCTGGTCGAGGTGCTCGACCATCTGACGAGCGAGTTCGAGCGGGCGCGCGCGAGCGCCCTCCAGGACTCCGCGGCCGACCCGGTCGAAGCGCTGAAGCGCCTGATCGCCACCATGTTCGATCCGGCGGTCTCGGCGCCCGACAAAGTCTCGGTCTGGTACGCCTTCTGGGGCGAGGCCGGATCGCGCAGCACCTATCTCGAGCGCGTCGGCGCCATCGACAACCGCTACCACGACGACATGGTGCGGATCATCGCCGGGCTGATCGCGCGCGGCGGCCATCGCCATCTCGACGCCGAGGCGGTCGCCACCGGCTTCATCGGCGTCCTCGAATATCTCTGGCAGGAGATCATGGTCGAAGGCGCTGCCTTCGACCGAGCCTTAGCTCAGCGCACGGCTCTCAACTATCTCGCGGGAATGTTCCCGGAGGCTTTTGCTCTCAATTCTTGAGTTTGGATACCGCCATGACCCCGATCGATATGAAGCGACAGGAGACCGCCATGAACGAACAGACCCCGATTGCGCTGACCGAGGTCGATTCGATGACGCGCGGCCTGCCGGCCTGGACCTATTTCAACCAGGAGCTGACCGAGCTCGAATATCAGCGCGTGATCCTGCCGTCCTGGCAGTTCGTCTGCCATGTGAACCAGCTGAAGCAGCCGGGCGATTTCGCGACGCTCGACCTGATGCGCGATTCCGTGCTGGTCACGCGCGGCAAGGATGGCGAGATCCGCGCCTTCATGAATGTCTGCCGTCATCGCGGCTCGAAGCTGCTGGATGGCGCCGGCAGCTGCAAGGGCCGCATCCGCTGTCCCTATCACGGCTGGTCCTATTCGCTCGACGGCCGTCTCGCGGCGGTGCCGTCCGAGCAGACCTTCCCCGGCATGAAGAAGGCCGAGTTCGGCCTGAAGCCGGTCGAGATGGAAGTCATCCTCGGCCTCGTCTTCGTGCGGCTCGTTCCGGGCGGCCCCAGCCTTGCCGAGATGTTCAAGGACTTCATCGAGATGGCGCGGCCCTACCGGCTCGAGGAGATGGAGCCGGTCGATCAGCCCTGGATCGAGACCTGGAACTGCAACTGGAAGGTCGCGGTCGACAATAATCTCGAGAACTATCATGTGCCGGTCGGCCATCCGGGCTATCACCGCATGCTCGACAACGATCTCCTCGGCGAGATCAACAGCCATGGCGTCGCCGTCAGCGAGAGCGTGCTGAAGGATCGTCCCTCGCCGGTCTGGACCGAGCGGCTCTATCAGAAGATGGCGCCACAGTTCCTGACGGATCTGCCGGAAAAGAACCGCCGCACCTGGCTGTTCTTCTCGATGGTGCCGAATATCGGCATCGACATCTATCCGGACAGCATGGATGTGTTCCAGATCCTGCCCAAGTCGGCCGAGACCTGCGTGATGCGCTATCCGGTCTTCTGCCGGCCCGACGATCGCCGCGAGGCGAAGGTGCTGCGCTATCTCAATGCGCGGATCAACCGGCAGGTCGGCTATGAGGACCAGGAGCTGAGCGAGCGCGTGCAGTCGGGCCTGCGGTCGAACGGCTATCAGCCGGGGCCGCTGTCCGATTATGAGCATGCGATCGTGGATTTTCACGACCGGCTGCGCGCGGCCTGCCCGGTCGTGACGCTGACCCAGGCCCCGGCCCATGGCAGCCTCTCCGCCGTCAATGCGGCGATGCTGACGGACACCGGCTCCGGAGACGCGGCCGCGGCCTGACGCCCGTCTACCTATTCTATCCCCTCCCCCGGAACGGGGGAGGGCTAGGGAGGGGGATGACGCGGTAGCCAATGACGCGTGTTCCCTCTCCCTAGCCCTCGCCCGCGAAGCGGGAGAGGGGACAACAAATTGCCGCGTTGCCAGCGGCGCGCCCCTCCTTCCGGCACCTCACGCAAGCCCCGCCCGATCTGATAGTCTCGCCCGCACGCCGATACGCCCTGCGCCTGCTCTGGCGCGTCATCACTGGAATCGGCGGCTCGGGGGAGCCTCGGACTTGCCGCCTTTGCGCGATCGCCGATCGCTGATGGCTATCGCTTCGCTCTTCGCGGGCGTGTTCATCTTTTCGTTCCAGGATGTGGTGATCAAGACCGTGGCCGGCAGCTATCCGGTCCATGAGGTCATCACCATCCGCTGCCTTATCAGCATCCCGATCCTGCTGGCGATGCTCCATTGGCATGGCGGCATCCGCGCGCTCATTTCGCGGCGCATGGGCTGGCTCGCTTTGCGCGGCGGCGCGCTGATGATCTCCTATACCGCCTACTACCTGGCCTTTCCGGTCCTGCCTCTGGCCAGCATCGTCGCGCTCTATTTCACCGTTCCGCTCTTCATCACCGCGCTCGCAGGCCCCTTCCTCGGCGAGAAGATCGGCCTCAATCGCTGGATCGCCACCATCGTCGGCTTCGCCGGCGTGGTCGTCATGATGCGGCCCGCCAGCGGCCTGTTCGAATGGGCGGCGCTGCTACCGGTGGCGTCGGCCTTCTGCTATGGCGCGGCGGCGCTGATGGCGCGGCGGTTGGGGGCGACCGACAGCGCGCCGGTCATGGCCTTCTATCAGAACATGCTGTTCCTGACGGGCGCCCTCACCATGGCGGCGCTGTTCGGCCAGGGCGGCTATGAGGGCGACAACACCGGCAGCCTCGGTTTCCTGCTGCGCGCCTGGACGATGCCGAGCACGACCGACCTGCTGCTGATGGCGGCCACCGGCCCCATCGCCGCGGTCGGCACGGTGCTGCTGACCCAGGCCTATCGCATGGCCGAGGCCAATCTGGTCGCTTCCTTCGAATATACCGGCCTGATCTGGGCCAGCCTCTGGGGCTTCACCTTCTGGGGCGAGGTTCCCGGCTTCGCGACGCTGGCAGGTGCCGCTCTCATCGTCGGCGCCGGGCTCTATATGTTGACCCGCGCGCGCGGCGGCCAGACGCCGGCGGCCGAGGGCGAGGTCGGCGGCGAGCGGATCTGAACCCTCGACAAAGCCGCGGCTCTGGTCCATTTCAACGGAAGTTGCGCCCGCTTCGTCGATGAACAGGTGCCGATGCCCGAGCCGCAACAGCCCGTCATCGATTTTCTCGCCGATCCGTCGAGCCACGGCCTGCCGGCCGGCACGCCGGTCGAGCGCATCGATACCCATGGCGCATCGGTGTTCCTGGCGGGCGAGCGGGCCTTCAAGCTCAAGCGCGCGATTCGTTTCGCCTATCTCGATTTCTCGACCCTGGCTTTGCGCGAGCGCGCCTGCCGCACCGAGCTCGCTGTCAATCGCCGCACCGCGCCCGAGATCTATCTGGGGCTCCACAAGATCACGCGCGGGTCCGACGGCCGGCTCGGTTTCGATGGCGAGGGCGACGTCGTCGATTGGGTGATCGAGATGCGGCGCTTCGATCAGAGCCTGCTGTTCGATCGCATGGCGGGCGAAGGCCGGCTGACGCCGTCGCTGATGCAGGATCTGACCGATATCGTCTGGGATTTCCACCAGTCGCTGGCGCCGGTGACGACGGCCGACGGCGCCGCGCGCTTCTCTCGCGTCATGGCTGGCAATCTGGGCGAGCTGCAGCGGGCCGCTGTCGAAGGCGTTCTGGCGCCGGCAACCATCGAGAAGGTGAGCCGGCGAAGCGACGAGGCCCTGCAGGCCGCCGCCAACCTGCTGGACCGGCGCGCGGCGCAAGGGTTCGTCCGCCGCGGCCATGGCGACCTTCACCTACGGAATATCTGTCTTTGGCAGGGCCGCCCGACCTTGTTCGATGCGATCGAGTTCTCCGAAGAGCTCGCCACCATCGACCGGCTCTATGATCTGGCCTTCCTGCTGATGGATCTCGAGCATCGCGGCCTGCGCGATCTCTCGATCCGCGTCTTCAACCGCTATTTCGACCGCGGCGAAACCGAAGAGGGCGCCGCTGCCCTGCCGCTCTTCATGGCGGTGCGCGCCGTCATCCGCGCCCATGTCGCAGCCTCGACCGCGCGGCGCCAGGGCCAGGGCGATCACAGCGAGGCCTCGCGCGATCAATCGCGCCGCTATCTGGAACTGGCGCTGCGGCTGCTGGCGCCGACGAAGCCGGTGCTGATTGCGATCGGCGGGCTCTCCGGCACCGGCAAATCGACGCTCGCCTATCGGCTGGCGCCGAGCTTGGGCAATGCAGCCGGCGCCCGGGTCTTGCGCAGCGATGTGGTCCGCAAACGGCTGGCGGGCCTGGCGCCCGAAGCGCGCCTGCCGGATGACGCCTACGGGCCCGAGAAGACCCTGGCCGTCTATGAGAATCTCGGCGAAGCGGCCGCGGCGGCGCTGCGCGCAGGTGGCATCGTCATTGCGGACGCGGTCTTTGCAAGACCCGACGAGCGCGCGGCGATCGAAGCCGTGGCGGCGAAGGCAGGCGTCGGATTCGCCGGTTTCTGGCTCGAGGCCGCTTTGCCCATCCTCGAGGCGCGGGTGGCCGGGCGCCGGGGGGATGCGTCGGATGCGACGGTCGCCGTGGTCCGCCGGCAGCAGGATTACGAGACCGGCCCGATGAGCTGGATGCGGGTCGATGCCGGCGGTCCCCTGGACGCAACGGCCAACCGGCTCCGCGCAGCCTTGCCGGATCGCTCGCTCTCCTGACGGGCTGGATCAGGGTCGGACTTCTGTGCCATGACAGGCGGAGGCGGACCCCCGGGGATAGAGGCCCGCCAAAGCAGGAGACTTTCGCGATGCTGTTCTGGCTGCCGCAGGTGTTGACGCCATCCGAGCGCGAGCAGGTCGTGTCCGTCCTGCGAAGCGGGCAGTTCCAGGACGGCAAGGCTTCCGCCGGCAATTTGGGGCGCAACCAGAAGGCCAATGAGGAGCTGGATTTCCGCTTTCCCGCCAAGGCCGAGCTCGACCGGCTGGTGATGGCGGCCCTGGCGCGCAATCAGACGCTCGATGCCGCCGCCCGGCCCAAGACGATCACCCGCCCGGTCTATAGCCGCTATGGCGTGGGCATGCATTACGGCATGCATATGGACAATGCGGTGATGGGCCGGCAGGACCGCTTGCGCATCGATCTCTCGATGACGATCTTCCTGTCCGATCCCGACAGTTACGAGGGCGGCGAGCTCTCGCTCGAGACCGAGTTCGGCGTGAAGACGGCGAAGCTACCGGCGGGCGACGCGGTGCTCTATCCGACCGTCTATTATCACGAGGTCAAGCCGATCCTGAGCGGCGAGAGGCTGGCGGCGGTCCTGTGGATCCAGAGCCTGGTCAAGGATCCGCATCAACGCAACCTGCTCTATGAATTGTCGCAAGCGGCCGACGTCCGCAACCGCGAGGCGCCCGACGCGCCGGAAACCAAGCAGCTCATCAAGGTCCACATGAATCTCTTGCGCATGTGGGCGGAGAACTGAGCGGCGCGCGGGGCTTTCCCGAAGGCAGGCTGTCGCGAATGACGAATCGGAAAACGGCGTGGCGGGACGGGTGCTACTTCGTCCCGCGGTCGCTGCCGGTCGATCGCGACCGCGTGTCGTTGTTCTCGTTGGCCTCGGTGCCGCGATCGAGGCTGTAGATCAACATCCGGCCGGCGGCTGCGGTGTGGGAAACGACCGGCTTCTGGGCGAGTAATTCCTGCATTGTGGCGATGTCGAGTTCGGCGGGCTTATCGCTGCCGCGATCCTGCAGAACGAGAGTGATTTGACGAGCGTGACGCATGATGGACTGGGTCCGAATCCTTAAAGAAACGGGGAAGGCCGCAGGGGATAATCGAATCCCCCTGCTTTGCCAAATAATTAAACGGCATATAGAGAGGCCGCCCGCGATTGGAAGACCAACCGAACGGCTAGCCGAAGCCCCTACGAATTACAAACTATTTTGCGGGATACCGACCGCGCCGTAAAATTCGCCAGCGCCGCAGCGACTTAGACGCAATCCTCGAACCCTTCGACGTTCAGGCTTCCGGCTCCTCCGCATGGCTGTCGCGCGCGCTGCGCGCGCGCGGACGTTTTGCCGCATGAGTTTTGACGCGGCCATCGATGCGGCGGCGAAACTCGGCAAGCCGGCGCAAGGCGGCGTCGAATGCATCATGGATCGCGACATGGGCATCCTCATGCGCGTGATCCATGGGCGGGTTGCGATTGATCGGGAGGCTGCCGCGCGGCAGCTCGAGACGCAGATTGACCGCGTAGAGCTTGCCCTGCTGCCGGCGCCGGTTCGGCGCCGAGATCACCACATGACAGGCGATCAGGCGCTCACGCCCGATCTTCATCAATTTTGAGGCGCGCCGGCGAACTTCGGTTTCGAGCGAGTCCGAGGGCGCGAGATTGCGGAAGCTGATCGTCAGTGACGGCGTTTCTTCCATCGAGATTCTCCCTTCGCGATTGAAACGGCGCGATTGAAACGGCAATGGCGAACGCCGTCATGGCGGCGAGCGCCGGGATCTCGGAATCCGGAAGACAGGCAACGGCATCACCTCCTGGGCCGTTCGCCGGTGATGTCCCCCCTTAAGAATCTGACATGGTGGCGCTGAAGCGGCGCTTCAACGGTTCATTGGACCGGTGTCGGCAATCCGGCCTTTCCCGCGGCTCACAGCAGATGGAAATGCCAGCCTACCGACAATTTCAGGGGACCGCGATAGTCCTCCAGCTCGTTGAATTTCACACTGCTGCTGCCCTTCTGGTCCGCGAAGGAGCTTTTCAGCGGAACCGCCAGATATTTGAGCGCCGGCAGATAATCGGAGTCGCGATAGGGCAGAAACCGGATCTGTGCCTCGCCGGGCCCGTCCTGCGTCACCTGCGGAATGGTCGGGACAAAGAGCGGATGGGTCAGCACCACGCTGATTTTGTCCTGCAGCGTGTCGACCTCGACCGTGGGTGACCCGCCGGCCGTCTGGTCGTCCGGACCGATCTTGCCCGTGGTCTTGCGCTCGCGTGTCGACGTGCAGAGATTGGCGGTCGCACCGCAGATCGGATCGTAGACCACGTCCTTGCGCCATTCCTCGATCTTGTAGGCGGCGGTGAGGGGCTTCGGCGACTGCACGTTCCATTGCTGGAACCGCGGCGGGTTGGCCTGGTTGTAGCTCTGCATGGACTGCCCCACCTGCGCCCCGTCCTTGCTCATCTGCTGCAACTGGGGATCCTGGGCCAATTTCATCGCATAGGCCTCGACTCAAGCCTCGTCGTCGCCGCAAGCCTCCACCGCGGCTTGCATCTGCGCCATCATGTTGGCGTTGTTGGCCATCATCTGCTCGCCCTGCTGGCCCAGTTCCGTCCCCTGCTCGGCCTGCTGAGCCTGAACCTGCGCATCGGTGACGCTGGCCGGCGACAGCGGGCCCGCCACCAGCTCATAGCTCAGCTGCAATTGCCGCAGCACGCGCCATTCGGACGATTCCCCGTCCTGGCCCTTGCTCGAGAACTTGCCTTCGATGGTGATCTCGATATCGAGCACCGCCTTGCGTCCCGCCTCGACGGGTGTCTGTGCAGCCAGTGTCACGCCCGACCATAGCAATCCCGTGGCGACGCAAAGCGTCGCGAAACCCATCCGCAGCATTGGAACTCCCCCGATCCTGATTCCCGTCAACCCTCCCACTCGGCCCCTCATCCCTAGCGCGGCCCTTCGCTGGCCGTCAACGGAATGGGAAGGCAGGCTCAGAGATCGGGGTCGAGGAGTCGGCGCAGCCGGGTGCTGGCAACGAGCGCGAAGCGCAGCAGCAAGGCCTTGCGCCGGCTGGCATTGAGCGAGATCAGGTCGCTGGCGCGCAGGATCTCGGCGCCATAGGCATCGGCCACGATCAACCCGCATTCCGCCGGCAGGATCTCGCGCGGAAAATCCAGCGCCACCGCGAAATAGAAGTAATCGCAGAACTCGCGATACTCGGGCCATTTGTTGTCGGTCAGGAAATCGACCGGCGAGCTCTTGACCTCGACGATGACGGTCTCGCCGCGCTCATTCACGCCGAACACGTCGGCGCGCCGGCCGGTGGCAAGCGAGAATTCGGTCACGGTGCCATAGCCCAGATTCTCGAGGAATCGGCTGACGCCGCGTGCGAGCTTGAGCGCAATTTCGGGATCGGAGAGTGCCATGGCTGCCGGTTGCGGACTCTGCCTGAGGGGTTTCGGGCTTGTCCATGTCCTCGGGCTGTGATTTCCGCGGGCGCGCCTTGCGTGTTGGCAGTCCTGCAAGCCCGCCGCTAGATTGCCGGGGCAGCAGGGGAGGCCGGGCGCAGCTTGGGAGATGGGGAGCCTGAATCGCGAGGCGAAACGGTGACGCCGCCGGCCGATCCTCCGGCGACCGCCAAATCGCGGCCGCGGCGGTCGCTGCTGGGCCGCCTCTGGCGCTGGACCTTGCGGATCGGCGCGGGCTTCTTCGCGCTCTCGATCGTGTTGACCGTCATCTACCAGTCGCTGCCGCCGCCGATCACCATCCTCATGATCGAAGGCCTGATCGACGGACGCGGCCTCCACAAGGACTGGACCTCGATCGATCGCATCT
>NZ_JBOHKS010000049.1:0-8853 GCF_050729195.1 Hypericibacter sp. | reverse complement strand
CGCGACGCGTCGCGCAGGCGCTGGAACAGATTCATCTCCTGCCAGCGCTTCAGCGTCTCCGGCTCGCGGGTCGGCAGGTTGCCGCGCATGGGAAATTCGGTGCGCGGCAGAAAAACGGTGTCTTTGTAATCCAACGGTCCCTCGCGTGATCGCCGTTCATGGCGCCGGGGGCTTGCAGGCTCAAGGCCCGCCCCGGCCATCCGTCAGTGCTGTTTCAGTGATTGGTGGAAATCTTGGGTCTGATCTTCGGCCGCAGGGCGCGATCATAGGCATCGCCCTCCGGGCCCTTCGGCGAAGGCGGCGCGCCGGTCGGCGACGTGCCGGGCTGCGGGCCCGCATAAGCCTGCAGGATTTCACGCGCGCGCGCGCTGTCCGCGGCGATCTGCGCCTTGAGCTCGGGCAGTCCTGAAAATTTCTTCTCCGGCCGCAGGAAGTCGATGAAGGCGACGCGCAGATGCCGGCCATAGAGATCGGCCGACATATCGAAGAGATGCACCTCGAGCTGCACGCGCGTGCCGCCGACGGTGGGCCGGCGGCCCAGATTGGCGACGCCGTCAACCCAGCGGGTGGCCGACCCCATATCGATACCGGCCTTCACCGCATAGACGCCCAGCATCGGCTCGAGATAATCGCCGATCGCGATATTGGCGGTGGGGAATCCCAATTGCCGGCCGCGCTGATCGCCATGCTCGACGCGGCCCTCGATCTCCCAGGGCCGCCCCAGCAGCGCAGTCGCGCTCATCGGCCGGCCGGAGGTCAGATGCTCGCGCACCTTGGTCGAGGAGAACACCTCGCCGCCGTCGCTGGCGGCGGCCTCGACCGAGGTCACACCCAAGCCATGCATCTGGCCCAGATCGACCAGGAGGGCGGCGTTGCCGCGCCGCTCGCGGCCGAACACGAAGTCATAGCCGGCCACCACATGCTGGGCCGCGAGCCCCTCGATCAACACCTCGATCACGAAGGCCTCGGCGCTCATCTGCGCGAGGCGCGGACCGAAGGGCAGCACGAAGAGATCGTCGAGCCCCATCGCCTCGAGCTGGCGCACCTTGATGCGCAACGGCGTGAGGCGGAAGGAAGGCTGGCCGGGTTTGAAGAATTCGCGCGGATGAGGCTCGAAGGTGAGGACCGCCGAATTGGTGCCGAGCTCGCGAGCCTTGGCCTGGGCCCTGCCGATCACCGCCTGATGGCCACGATGAACGCCATCGAAATTGCCCAGCGCCACCACGGCATGGCGCGCTTCGACGGGGATCTCGGTGTGATGGCGGAATAATCGCATGCGTTCGGGGCTCGGGAGCAGTCGCAAGGCTCCGCCCCGGGCCGGCGGCCTCGGGGGCAGGAGAGCGGGCGAAGATAGCGCGTCGCCTGAGGACTGGATAGGCCGAAGGGGCCGCTCCGCGCCGCGGCGAAATGGCCGAAATCGCCGTAGCCGCAGGGCCTTAGCGGGCCCTGGAAAGCGCCGTTACTCGGCCGCCTGGGCCTGCCGGCGCGGCACCACGAGCTGGGCCTCGCCATCGATGACGACGGTTTCGCCGACCTTGCAGACGGTCGAGACCGTCACCCGGGCGCGGGCCGGGTCGATCGCCGTGACCGTCACCGTCGCGCGCACGGTCTCGCCGATGCGGACCGGGGCTTTGAATTTGAGGTTTTGGCTCACATAGATGCATCCCGGACCCGGCAGCTTCGTGCCGAGGACGGCCGAAATGAAGCTCGCCGTCAGCATGCCATGGGCGATGCGGCCCTTGAACATCGTGCCGGTCGCGTAATCCTGGTCGAGATGGACGGGATTGACGTCGCCGGAGATACCGGCAAACAGGACGATATCGGCGTCCGTCACGGTCTTGGCATAGGTCGCGGACTGTCCGACCGACAGGTCCTCGAGGAAATGCCCGCTTACTTCAGCCATCAACCCACACCCTCTGCTGTGCGACGCCTGCGACTCCGCGGCGATCCGCTTTGTTGCGGCGCAATATATCTGAGGCTGAAACCCCGAACAAGCAAGCCCATGCGACCGTTTGCAGGGCAATACTGTCATAGTTCCTAATAACCATAAGAATATTGGCCATATAACGGGCAGGCGGTGCCGCGGTTCCGGGTCCGGCTTGGTTTTGCGGCTGCTAACGCGGTCTTAAGGCGCCGTTATTAGAAAGATTTAGCCTGCCTCGCCTGGCCCGGCTCCCGGTCCGGCGGCGGCAGAGGGCTCCCTGCCCGGAAGGGGAGCCGATCGGGAGCGGCTCCAAGGATGCTGGCAGAAGCGACACCGGCCGAATTGACTGCGGCGATCGAGTGCCTCGGCATTGCGGTCTTCGTCGTGGATGCGGAGCCGAACGGCGATTTCCGCTATATCGCGGTCAACAAGCTCGAGCTCGACACCTGCGGCGCCCGCTACGGCCATATCCTCGGCAAGCGGCCGGAAGACCTGTTCGCGGCCGACGACGCGGCGCGCTTCAACGCCGAATATCGCGAATGCCTGGAGAGCCGGCGCGTCATCGAGCGCGAGCTGGTGAGCAGCGTCATCGACGGCGTCACCTGGCACACCACGCTCACGCCCATCATCGGCCTCGACGGCAACGCGCGACGCGTGATGGGAACCCATCGCAAGGGCGCCACGACCCATCCGGTCGAACGCATCGATCTCAATGCCAGCGCCTCGCGGGTCAGCGCCAAGGACCAGATGGAGCTGGCCTGCCGCTTCATGCCCGACACCACGGTGACCTACGTCAACGACCGCTATTGCCGCTATTTCGGCAAGCCGCGCGAAGTCCTGCTGAGCAAGCGTTTCATCGACGGCGTGACGCCCGACCAGCGCGCCACCATCCTGCGCCAGCTGGCCGCGGTCACCCCGGAACAGCCGGTCGCGGAATATATGCTGCGCAGCCGGTTGCTCGATGGCGAGATCGGCTGGCAGCTCTGGCGCGACCGCGCCGTCTTCAACGAGGCCGGCGAGCTGCTCGAGTTCCACAGCGTGGGCGTCGACGTCACGCGGGTGAAGGAGCTCGAGGACGAGCTGCGCAAGAGCGAGGAACGTTTCTCGCTCGCGGTGCAGGGCTCGAACGACGGCATCTGGGACTGGAACTTCGAGACCGGCGAGATCTGGTTCTCGCCGCGCTGGAAGGAGATGCTGGGGTACGGCGTCGACGAGCTGCCGAACAGCCTCGAATCCTGGCATTCGGTGCTCCATCCCGACGACGCACAGGTCGCCCTCAAGCTGGTCGCCGACTACAATGCGGGCCGCACCGAACGGTTCCTGGCGCAGCTGCGCCACCGCCACAAGGACGGCTCCACCCGCCATATCCTGTCGCGCGCCATCAACAAGCGCGACGCCAGCGGCCGGGTCACGCGCATCGTCGGCGCCAACACCGACATCACCGAGATCAAGCAGCGCGAGCAGGAGCTGACCGACCTGCAGAAGATGCTGAACCGCGGCGCCGAGCTGGCGAAGCTCGGTTACTGGGCCTGGGACGAGGCCAACGACCGCTGCGTCTATTGCACCGAGGAGGTGGCGCGCCTGCATGGTCTGACGGTCGCGGACTATTACGGCGTGCTCGGCACCAACCTCAACATCGCCGAACGCATCCATGCCGAGGACCGGCAGCGCTATGTCGACGTGATCAGCAGCAGCCGCGCTGCTTGCCGGCCCTATGACATGGAGTTCCGGCTCTATCGCCGCGACGGCGAGCTGGTCTATGCGCGCGAGGTCGGCGATTTCGTGCAGGACGACAATGGCCGGGTCGCGCGCTCGGTCGGCATCACCCAGGACATCACAGCCTTCCGCCTGCAGCAGGAGGCGATGCGCGCCGAGGAAGAGCGGCTCCAGGATTACGTGATCGAGCTCGAGCAGGCCAAGAGCCGGCTCGAATCGCAGGGCAAGGAGCTGGCCATCCTGGCCGAGGATCTGGCCCTGGCGAAGACCAAGGCGGAGGCGGCGAGCCGCACCAAGTCCGAGTTCCTCGCCATGATGAGCCACGAGATCCGCACGCCGATGAACGGCCTCATCGGCATGACCGGCCTGCTGCTCGATACCGAGCTCACCGACGAGCAGAGCCATTACGCGCAGACCGTGCGCGAATCCGCCGAGGCGCTGCTCAGCATCATCAACGACATCCTCGACTTCTCGAAGCTCGAGGCGGGCCGCATGCGCATCGATCCGGTCGATTTCGAGCTCGATCGCGTGATCGACAGCGTCATCACGCTGCTCTCGCCACGCGCGGCCGCCAAGGGCATCGCGCTCAAGGCCCTGCCTTGCGCGAAGGAAGCGCAATGGCTGAGGGGCGATGCCGGGCGCTTGCGCCAGATCTTCTTCAACCTGGTCGGCAACGCGGTGAAGTTCACCGAAAAGGGCTCGGTCACGATCGGAACCAAGCTGCGCACGCGCGAGGACGGCGAGGTCGAGCTCTATGCCGAGGTCGTCGATACCGGCATCGGCATTCCCGAAGCCGCCCAGGCCACGCTCTTCACCCGCTTCACCCAGGCGGACAGCTCGACCTCGCGCAAATATGGCGGCACCGGCCTCGGCCTCGCCATCTGCAAGCAGCTGGTCGATCTCATGGGCGGCGAGATCGCGCTCGACAGCGATCCGCAGTCCGGCAGCCGCTTCTGGTTCACGGTGCGCTGCCAGACCGCCAAGCCGCAGCGCTCGGCCGACGGTCTCGGCCTTACCGGCGTGGAACGTCCGCGCCGGGGCTTGCGCATCCTCGTGGCCGAGGACAATCAGGTGAACCAGCTGCTGGTGAGCGCGTTGCTGCGCCGCCTCGGCTGCCAGGTCGACCTGGTCTCGAACGGGCTCGAGGCGATCTCGGCCGTGCAGCGGATCCCCTACGATCTCATCCTGATGGATGTGCAGATGCCGGAAATGGACGGTATCGCCGCCTCGCAGGCGATCCGGCGCCTGCCGGGCGACGTGCGGCGCATCCCGATCATCGCGCTGACCGCCAACGCGATGGCCGGCCAGCGCGAGGAATATATCGAAGCCGGCATGGACGAATATGTGTCGAAGCCGATCGACATGGCGCAGCTGATGGGTGCCATGACGCGGCTCTGCGGCGCCGAAGAGCCGGGCGACTCCGCATCCGCCGAGGAGCCCGCGCCAGCGACGGCACCGGCTGCCGCCGGCAAGACCGCGGCCGACAAGAGCACGGTTGACGAGCTCTCTGCGCTGATCGACGAGATCGACCAGCAGACGCCCCCCAAGACCAAGACCGCCTGAGCGCGTTCTTCCCGATCATCTCCTCCTCAAGGGGGAGGTGAAGAAAGAAGACGTTTGCATTAGGGTCCTTGCGCATTTTCTCCAAGCGCAAGGAAACGCGGTCCATGGCGGCTCAGCTCGGCGGCTTCAACGAATATGGGCGCATCCGGCGGGTGGCGCTGCGCCGGCCGGAGGCCGCGTTCCAGAACCCTGCCAAGATCGCGGCCGAGTGGCAAAAGCTCGCTTATACCGAAGCGCCGCTCCTCGACCAGGCCGCGCGCGAATATGACCGGCTCGAGGCCAGCCTCAAATCCGTGGGTGCGACGCTCGATCACCTGCCGGCGGATCCGAGCCTGACGATCGATGCGCTCTATGTGCGCGACGCCGCGATCGTGGCGCCCGGCGGTCTGATCCTCTGCAACATGGGCAAGCCCGCGCGACAGGGCGAACCGGCGCTCCATGGCAAGGCGCTGGGCACCGCCGGCATTCCGCTTCTGGGCCGGATCGAGGGCGCGGGGCGCATCGAGGGCGGCGACCTCGTCTGGTTCGACGAACATTGCCTCGCGGTGGCGCGCGGCTATCGCACCAACGACGAGGGCATCCGGCAATTGCAGGCGCTGGTGGGACCCAAGGTCGAGGTGGTCACGGTCCCGCTGCCGCATTATCGCGGGCCCGGCGACGTGTTCCATCTGATGTCGATCCTGAGCCCGCTCGACTGTGACCTGCTGCTGGTCTATTCGGCGCTGATGCCGGTGCCGTTCCGCGAATGGCTGCTCGCGCGCGGCATGACCCTGGTCGAGGTGCCGGATGCCGAATTCGACAGCATGGGCTGCAACGTGCTGGCGATCGCGCCGCGCCATTGCGTGATGCTCGAAGGCAATCCGCAGACGGAAGCAAGATTGCGCGCGGCCGGATGCCGCGTCGAGGTCATCGCCGGCCGCGAGATCTCGGCCAAGGGCCAGGGCGGTCCCACCTGCCTGACGCGTCCGCTGCTGCGCGACTGATTTCCGCATCGACTCATTGCCGCTTCCCGACAGGTCGCTACACGTGACCGGAAGTTAACCCTTCCTTCGCGATTAAGGGATCTTTCAACCTCTTGCCGCAGAGTGAGGCGGTTGCGAGCGCGCGCTCGGATTCATCTCGAATTTCAGGGAAGCCGCGGCCTTGCCGAGCCTGCCCCAAGATCGAGGGAATCGGGCCCGCGAACGCCTGCCGCCTTAGCAGACAATCGAGGTCGTCCCGGCCATGACCGATCAACCTTTTACGCCGCAATCGACCGCCGATATTGCAGGCCCGCCACGGGCGGACGTGTCGATCGGCATCTGGCTGTCGGCGCTGCCCCAGCGGCTTCCCGGCCTCCTTGCCAGCTTTCGACGAAACGCCATCGACTATGGATCGGAATTTCTCCGCGAGCTGCCCGCGGCCTTCCGCCTCGACGCCTGGCTCATCTTGGTTATCACGGCTTTCACCATCGTCGGCGCCTGGGTCGCCGTGCATCTCGAGTCCGGTTCGATCCTGTCGATCGGGCTCTATTTCGACGTCTATTCCTTCATTCTGCCGATCACGCTGTTTCTGCTCTTCACCGGCCGGGCGCTCTATATCGCGCTGATCATGAGGCCCAAGCGTCCGCTTCTCGTCCTGATGCAGGATCTGCGGCACAACATCGCCTTGCCCCGTCGCCTCGCGCGGGGTCTGCCGATGCTTTTGTTTCTCCCTTTTCTGATCGGTACCTTCTCGGTGACGAAGGCCGCGATCCCGTTCTTCCACCCCTTCTCCTGGGATGTGAGGCTGGAGCGGTGGGACCGGTGGCTGCATGGCGGCACGGCGCCGTGGGAACTGCTGCAGCCTCTCCTCGGTCACCCTTTCATCAGCCTGCTGTTCAACGTCAGCTACAATGTCTGGTTCTTCGCCCTGTGGTTCACCTGCATCTGGCAGTTCTTCACCCTGCGACGGCCGCAATGCCGGATGCAGTTCCTGCTGTCGATGACGCTCTCCTGGATCCTGATCGGCGGCGTGCTGGCGGCGGTCTTCTCGTCGGCGGGTCCCTGCTATTTCGCGCGGGTGGTACCCGGCCCCGATCCCTATGCCCCGCTCATGAACTATCTCTATCAGGCGAACGACATCTTCGAGCTCTGGTCGCTCAACACCCAGGAACTGCTGTGGGAGGGCTATAGCCTTCACCGCCTCGATCTCGGCACCGGCATCTCGGCCATGCCCAGCATGCATGTTGCGGTGGCAACGCTCCTCATGCTGCTCGGGTGGCGGACCTCAAGGGCCATGGGCATTGCCTTCACCGTGTTCCTCGGCCTCATCATGGTGGGTTCCGTCCATCTGGGCTGGCATTACGCGCTCGACGGTTATGTGTCGGTCATCTGCGCCTTGCTTCTCTGGGCAGCCACCGGCTGGTTCGTGCGCCATGTCATGCGCCTGCCGAACGAGGCATCGACCTGATTTTCCGGCATCGATTTTTTTGCTGCGAGGGCCGCCCGATCCATCGTGCGGCCTTCTTTTTTGCGTGCATGCCTCAAGCAGTCTTCTAAGTCTCTGTAACAAAGCCGTCGATCGATAGAATTTTATTTGAATCAGCGTTAAATAATCAGCAAGTAATCGCGCCCATATTTTTGAAGTCTCCCAATATGCCCGCCGATTAACCTTTGCTTCAGAGGTTGGGGGCATTCTGTCCGCGGGTTACATTCAGGAAGGAGACCCAATCATGTTGAAGACCACGATCCAAAACTTCATCCATGACGAGTCGGGCGCCACCGCGATCGAGTACGGCCTGATCGCCGCTCTTGTGTCGGTCGCCGCTATCGTCGCTCTGCAGACCCTCGGCGGCTCGCTGAACAGCATCTTCAGCGTCGTGAGCAGCAACCTCGCGAGCGCTGCTTCGAAGGCGAAGTCGCACTAATCCAGGCTTCCTTCCGGCCGCTGCTGCGGGCCCCTCCCGGGGGACCCGCGGTAGCTGCGCCGGGGACTTTGAGGGCGGACTTCAGCAATACCCACCGATACGCTGCAGGACGTCCTCATTGATATATCGCGCTCGCCGGTTCGTCCGGCGATCCCGCGTCTTCCCCCGGGAACCGATCCGGCGGGATGAGCCAACAAGAACAATATCCGAAGGGCCGTGGCGCCGATCGTGCCACGGCCCTTCCGATTCAAGCCCGATTTCGCCCCCGGTTTCGCCATTGAAGACATCACCGGCCGAAGGCTGCCGCCCGGCTCAGCCGGCGGTACCGTCGCGGCGTTCGAGATCGCTCATCAATTCCTCCAGCGCCGCCGACTGATCGACATCGAGTGCCGGGGACTTGCCCGTCGCCGGCGCCGAGGGAACGGCGGGATCGACCGGCGTCACCAGCTCGCGCTGGAGGCAATGCGCGATCACCGCAAACAGCGCCGCGCGGTCGATCGGCTTCGACACATAGTCGTCCATGCCGGCCTCGAGGAAGCGTTCCCGGTCGCCCATCATGGCATTGGCGGTCATCGCCACGATCGGGATGCGCGATTTCGCGCCCTCGAGCGCCCGGATGCGCCGCGTCGCTTCGATGCCGTCCATTACCGGCATCTGTACATCCATCAGGACCAGGTCGTAATCGCCCTCGCGAACGGCCGCGACCGCCTCGACGCCGCTGCTGACCGCATGCACGCGATGGCCGCTGCGCGCGAGCAGCGCC
>NZ_JBOHKS010000048.1:0-3888 GCF_050729195.1 Hypericibacter sp. | reverse complement strand
GGCGGCGGGCCTGCACGAACGCGAGGCGGCGCTGGCGGCGGCCGAGCATGAATGGCTCGAGCTCGAGCTCAAGCGGGAAGAAATCGAAGGGGCGTGAGGACCATGCCGGGCTATGTCTATGTCCTGGGCAGCCGGCGCCGGCGCGATTGCCGGACCTATGTCGGCTGGACCCTCGATCTGGACCGGCGCCTCGAGCAGCATAACAGCGGCACCGGTGCCAAATCGACGCGCGGTCGCGACTGGGTGCTGCTCTATGCCGAACGCTGCGAGACGCCGCCCGAAGCCATGAGCCGCGAATGGCATCTGAAGCGCGACCGGAAGTTTCGATCCCTCCTGGCGGGCGCATTGCGTCCGTGACCCGTCGCGCGCAGGCCATGGGATCCGCGGCGCCATTTGGTAAGATGGGGGATCGCGAATTGCTCTCCCTCCAGCGGGTGCCCTTGTCTTGGCGATGATCTCGATCCCCAGCCCCTGCGTCGGCATCTGCCGCATGGATGAGAGCACGGGGCTCTGTCTCGGCTGCGCGCGCACCGGCGAGGAGATCGCGATCTGGCGCGAGACCGGCGAGGCGCAGCGCCGGCGCATCTGGGCAGCTCTTCCGGCGCGCTTCGAGCGCCTCGGCCTGACCCTGGCGCGGCTGCCCTGGACGCCGTCCGAGATCCTGGCTTTCGTCGCCGGCAAGCTGCGCAGCCGCGAAGGCAGCTGGGCAATCGGCTGCTATGGCGGCGTCGCCGAGTTTCGCGCCGAGGCCGGCGAGGATTGCGAGATCGCCGTCGACGGCGAGAGGGTCACGGCCCGCACCGATCGTGGGGCGCTGCGGCTCCGGATCGGCGACGCGGTCCGCGCGCTGGCGCTCTATGAGACGCCGGGCCAGCAGGATCTGCGCGCGATTTTCCTGGTGGTGGCGCGGCTGCGGGCGGGCCTGCCTGTCGCCAGCGGACTTTCAGCGCTGGGGGCCGACCGCGCGGCGATCCTTCCCCAGGATCGCGGACAGGGTCTCTATGATCTGGGTCTGCGCCGGACCATCACCCGCTTCTGCATCCGCACCGACAAGGCTGCCCTGGTCGAGACGTTGACGCCGGCCCTGGGGCAGAGCTGGCCGAACTATCTCCCGGCGGTCGGCGCTGCCATCCTGCGCGAAAGCCCGGTGCGTGTGGTCGAATCCGCCCTGGGCCGCGCCGAGGTGCGGACGCCGATTCCACCGCCGGGGGCCGCTTCCATCCCGGGCCCGCACACTCATCTGCTGCCGGACCTGCTGGCGATGGGGCGCGAGATGGGCCCCGGCTTCGAGCTGCCCGAGGCTTATGCGCCGGGGGCCATCTTCTATCCGAGCCCGCCTGCCAACGATTGAAGCGCGCTCGGGCGCGCCGCCGCTCACATCTGCGTGCAGGCGCCGAAGATGACGAACCCGACCCCGTCGGCACTGATCGCCAGCGACATCTTGCCGGTCGCCTGATCGATCGTCGCGGTCCAGCCATTGCCGCTCTGCACGCCCTGCATCACGATCCGGCCTTCCTCGATCGTCTGGTTCGTGATGATGGCGGTCGTCTTCTCGCCATCCTCGCGCTCGCCATAGGCCTTCTTGGCGGCGAAATCGATCCGGAAGAATCGCGGCAGGTTGATGCCCTCGGGCGTGTCTGCGATGCAGTTCTCGCCCGGGACGCATTCGAAGGTGTCGGTGTTGGCGCAAATCGCCGATTTGGCCGGATCGATGCCGGCCGCCCAGGCGACGCTGGAGACGGTCGTCAGGGCGGCCACGAACAACGCGAGTGGGTTCCGTCGCATGCGTTTTCTCCGGTCCCTCAATTGACGGTGTAGCCGCGGCCCTGCAGGCAGGCGGCCAGGGCGCGGTTATAGGCGTCGGCCTGGTTCTGCTGCTGGCTCGCGACCTGACTGCGCTGGCGATGCTGGCGGATGCCGCCGAAGAGGGCGCCCGTCGCCGCGCCGATCGCGGCCCCCTGGCCCGCGTTGCCGGCGATGGCGCCGCCGACCGCACCGATGGCCGCGCCGCCGGCGGCACCCCGGACCAACCCGCCGCTGGGCTGGCTGGCGGTGGTGCCATAGGGACTGCCGGCCTGCTGCACCGCCCAGCCCTGGCATTCCTGCGTGTCCTTGGCCTGCTGTTCGGCGCTCTGGCCCTTGGCGGGATAGACATACATCTGTTGGGCCGCCAGCGGCGTCGCCAGGGTCGCCGTCAGCACGATCAGCATCAGCGATCGAATTCCTGTCCGCATCGGCGCCTCTCCGGATCATGGCGTCAGGGAAAACCTGTCGCCGGAAAGGCTATCACGCGCATGGCCCCCGAGTCTTTGCGCCCCGCCTTGTCTTTTCGCGCCAGGGACCGGCCGTTTTCCCTATGCTTGACCGGGAGCGGTCGGATCAATGAGGATCGGCGCCGCCAATCCGGGCGGGGAGCCATGACGTCGCGAACGACCGATGCCACGATGCTCGAGCTGGTGGGCAAGGCCGCAGGCGCGATCGGCACCGACAGCTTCTATCGCCATCTGCTGCATCTGCTGGGCCACGCCATCCCGCATGACATGGCCATGGTCATGCGCTATCCGCGCTATGCGGCGCCCGATTTCCTGCATCGCGAGAAATTCCCGGAGCGGCTGGCCGATCTCTATCTCACCGGCTTCTATCGCTTCGACCCCTTCTATCGCCATTGGCGCGAGCATCGGCGCTGCGGCGTGGTGCCCTATCGGTCCGTCGCCTCGGCCGATCTGCGGCGGGGCGACTATCACCGCTTCTTCCAGCGCCAGGCGGACATCGCCGACGAGCTGGGCCTCTTCCTGCCCAATGTCGGCCATTCCGCCATCGGCCTCTTCATCGAGCGGTCGAAAGGCCGCTTCCCGGCGCGCGAGATCGAGCGCGCCGAAGCGATCTATCCGGCCGCCGCAGGTCTGCATGACGCTCATATCGCCCGGATCTTCCTCGATCTGCGATTCAATGCGGGCAAGCCGGGATTGCATTTGCCGCGCGCAACCCTGCTGCTCGACCGCTCGGGCCATCGCGTCTTTGCCGACAAGGACTGGCAGGAGGCCGAGCGCGCCGATCCGGAGATCGCCACGTCGATCGAGGGACTCGCGAAGGGTGCGGAGGCGCGGCTCTTCCTCGCCGATGGCCGCGTCCTCCATGCCGAGGCATTGAGCGCCGATTTTCCGCTGGCGCCCGCGGGCCGGATGATCGCGCTCGAGACCCAGGGCCTGGCCCCGCAGCCCGCACCACGCGCGGGCGACCCGACCGCGATGCTGGGTGTCGAGCTGACGCGTCGGGAGCGCGATATCGTGGCTCTCATCCTGCAGGGCTATCCCTCGAGCGAGATCGCGCGAAAGCTCAAGATCGGGCGCGGCACGGTGAAAAACCACCGGCGCCGGCTCTATTACAAGCTCGATATCACCTCGGAACGCGAGGTGTTCCTGCTCTTCATGCGCGCGCTGATGCCGGAGTCACCGGCGATCTAGATTCCTTCGGCCGACCGCTGGCGCTTGGGAATCGATCATCGCGTGGGATCACCCCTCCCCCAACCCCCCTCCCGCAAGGGGAGGGGGCTAGAAAAATGTGAGACCACGCACATTTCTCATTCGCGACAAAAGTGAAGCGAAGAAGGAAAAATCCACGCCCCCTCCCCTTACGGGAGGGGGTAGGGGGAGGGCTGACGCGCAGAACTCGACATGAAGGTCCTTCCCCATGGTTCCCCGAGGCACCATTGTGACGGGTGTCCGCTCCTCGATAATGGCCAACGTTGAAATGGCAGTGCCGACGGCATTGCCGGTTCCTGGGAGAGGACGCCATGCCGAGAGACGAACCCGCGCTCCGCCAGCCGAAGCTCGAGGGCTTCAGCCTCGATCCCGAGCGCTCCTACACGCTCTCCGCGCCCTATTACCG
>NZ_JBOHKS010000047.1:0-22973 GCF_050729195.1 Hypericibacter sp. | reverse complement strand
GTGTGTGGGTTCGGGTCTCGAAAAGCGCTGCGATCAGCCCAAAAACGATGTGACGCCCGTGCGCGAAATTCGCGGACGGGCGGGGCCCCTCGGGGCCGGGTCGTCGCCTTGGTGTTGAAGGCGGGCGGAACATAGAGGCCAAAGCCGGTCGGCGTCAAGCAAAGCCGGGCCTTTTCAGGCCCTTGCGACCCGCCATCGCACTGGCCCCGGGGCCGGAGTTTTAATAGATTGAAATCACGAAGTAAATCGGCCGGCGCGCCAGCCCGGCCGAAGCCAGGAATCCCCCATGACCGAGATCGCCATCGTGACCGGCGCCGACGCCACCTATGCCGGGATGCTGGAGGAGTGCCTGCGCTCGATCCGGGACAAGCCGGAAAGCCATCAGATGACGCTGTGCCTCCTGGATGTAGGGCTGGGAGAACACCGGGACCGGTTCGGCGCCCTGGCCGACAAGGTGGTCGAGCCCGGCTGGGACATCGACTTCCCGGCCAGGCCCCAGACCCCCGGCTATTACCGGGCGATGTTCGCCAGGCCTTTCCTGCCCCGCTATTTCCCCGGGCACCGGCTCTATCTCTGGATCGATGCCGACGCCTGGGTCCAGGACTGGCGCGCCGTCGAGCTCTTCATCGAGGCCGCGCGCCAGACCGACCCCGCCAGCGGCCAGCCCTGCCTCGCCGTGGTCCCCGAGCTCGACCGCAGCTACCGCAACTTCTATGGCGCCTGGCAGGAATTCCACGACGTCATCCGGAAGAGCTACGCCGAGGCCTTCGACGAGGAAACGGCCGACGAACTGGTGCGCTACCCGCTGATCAATTCCGGCGTCTTCGCAATGCGCGCCGAGGCGCCCCACTGGCAGGTCTGGGGCGACACGCTGAAAGCGTCACTCCAGCGCAAGACGACATCGCTCAGCGAGCAGGCCGCGATCAACCATGTGGTGTATCGCCAGAAGCTGCCGGCGGCGTTCCTACCGAGCTGGTGCAATTGGATCTGCCATCACGCCGCACCGCGACGCGATCCTGCGAGCGGTGAACTCACCGAGCCAGCGTTGCCCTATCAACGGCTCGGGATCGTGCATCGGACGATGTGGACGAAGGGAGAGTGGGGATCTCAAGCTATCGTTTAGATCGCAATCCCCTCGCCCCGTAGACAGCCGGCCGGCGCACTGCCATATAACCGGCATGACGCTCGCGACTGCCTTCACCAAGATGCATGGGCTGGGCAACGACTTCGCCGTGATCGATCTGCGCGGCGGATCGGCCAATGGCGCCGCCCTGACCGACATTTCCGATACCCAAGCCAAGGCCATCGCCGACCGGCGGACCGGGGTTGGCTGCGACCAGATCATCCTGATCGAGAAGCCGCGGCAGAAGCTGGCGGACGTCTATATGCGGATCCGCAATGCCGACGGCAGCGAGGTCGAGGCCTGTGGCAACGGCGCGCGCTGCGTCGCGGCCCTGGTCATGGCCGAAACCGGCCGCCGCCATGTGATCATCGAAAGCGTGGTCGGGCTCCTGGACGCGGAGGCGGCGTCGGACGGCCGGATTTCGGTCGATATGGGCGAGGCCCGGCTCGACTGGCGCGAGATCCCGATCGCCAAGCCGCTCGACACCCTCCATCTCGGAATCGAGCTGGGGCCGCTTTCCGATCCCGTGGGCGTCAATATCGGCAATCCCCATGCGGTCTTCTTCGTGCCCGACGCCGGGGCGATCGACGTCGCGGCCCTGGGGCCCGTGCTGGAGCGCCACCCGCTCTTCCCCGAGAAGGCCAATATCGAGATCGCCCAGCTGCTGTCGCCGACCCGCATCCGGATGCGGGTCTGGGAGCGCGGGGTCGGCATCACCCGGGCCTGCGGTACCGGCGCCTGCGCCACCCTGGTCGCGGCCCATCGCCGCAAGCTCACCGGCCGCAAGGCCACGATCCAGCTCGATGGCGGCGATCTGGAGATCGAATGGCTGGCGGACGGCCATGTCCGCATGACCGGCCCGGCGGAGACCAGCTTCACCGGCAGACTCGACGCGTCGCTGCTGGGCTAATATTGTCTGGCGCGCCGGCCCGGAGCGGCCCTGTCGCCGTTCGCCCAAGGCCCTGCCACGCCACGAAAATAATGACCGAGCCCCGCGTCCTCACCTTCGGCTGCCGCCTGAACGCCTTCGAATCCGAGGTGATGCGCGGCCATGCCCAGGCGGCGGGGCTGGGCAACGCCATCCTGGTCAATAGTTGCGCCGTCACGGCCGAGGCCGAACGCCAGGCGCGCCAGGCGATCCGCAAGGCCCGGCGCGAGAACCCCGAGGCGCGCATCGTCGTCACCGGCTGCGCCGCCCAGATCGATCCGGCCCGCTTCGCCGCCATGCCCGAGGTCGACCATGTGATGGGCAATGGGGAGAAGCTCGAGGCCCGGAGCTGGCAGGCACTCGCCACCGGCGAGGCCCCGCGCACCGCGGTCGCCGACATCATGGCCTTGCGCGAAAGTGCGGCCCATCTCATCGCCGGCTTCAGCGGGCGGGCGCGCGTCTTCCTCGAGGTGCAGCAGGGCTGCGACCATCGCTGCACCTTCTGCATCATCCCCTATGGCCGGGGCCCGAGCCGCTCGCTCCCGGTGGGCGACATCGTCAACCAGGCGCGGACCCTCACCGAGAGCGGCGTCGCCGAGCTGGTGCTGACGGGCGTCGATCTCACGGCCTATGGCCAGGATCTCCCCGGCACGCCGTCGCTGGGGCAGATGGCGCGACGGCTCCTGAAGCTGGTGCCGGGCTTGAAGCGCCTGCGCATCTCCTCGGTCGATCCGATCGAGGTCGACGAGGATCTGGTGACGCTGGTCGCCGACGAGCCGCGGCTGATGCCGCATCTCCATCTCTCGCTGCAGCATGGCGACGATCTGATCCTGAAGCGGATGAAGCGCCGCCACAGCCGCGCCGATGCTGTGGCGCTCACGGCGCGGCTGCGCGCGCTGCGCCCCGACATCGTCTTCGGCGCCGATCTCATCGCCGGCTTCCCGACCGAGAGCGAGGCGGCGCATCAGGCCAATCTGAGCCTCATCGACGATTGCGGCCTGACCTTCCTCCATGTCTTCCCCTATTCGGCGCGCAAGGGCACGCCGGCCGCGCGCATGCCGCTGCTGCCGATGGCGTTGCGCCGCGAGCGGGCCGCCGCCATCCGCGCCAAGGGCGAGATCGCCAAGGCCGCCTGGTTCGCGGGCGCCGCCGGCCGCAGCACGGCACTCCTCGTGGAAAAGAGCGGTGTCGAGGAGAACGGTGGGCAGAGCGCGCTCGGCCATACCGAGCATTTCGCGCCGGCGCGTCTCGTCGGCGACGCGGCGCCGGGCAGCATCGTCATGGCCCGCGTGACCGGCCATGATTCCGAGGGGCTGATCCTCGAAGCCCTCGCGCAGCAGGCCGCATAATGACCGACGAGACGGTGGAGAAAGCGAGCGGTGGCTGGCTCGCGAGGCTGAAGCGCGGCCTTTCCAAGAGCTCGGCCAAGCTCTCCGACGGCATCACCGGCATCTTCACCAAGCGCCGGCTCGACACCGCCTCGCTGGAAGAGCTCGAGGAGCTGCTGATCGCGGCCGATCTCGGGCCCTCGGTCGCGGCCAAGCTTGCCGATGCGCTGCGCCGCCGCCGCTTCGAGAAGGACATCGCCCCCGAGGCCGTGCGCGAGGCGCTGGCCGAGGACATCGCCCAGATCCTGGCGCCGGTCGCCAAGGGCTTCACGCCCGACCCCGCCGCCAGGCCGCATGTCGTGCTGGTGGTCGGCGTCAATGGCAGCGGCAAGACCACGACCATCGGCAAGCTCGCCCAATATTGGAAGAGCCAGGGCAAGAATGTCTGGCTCGCCGCCGGGGACACCTTCCGCGCCGCCGCGATCGAGCAGCTCCAGATCTGGGGCCAGCGCGCCGGCGTGCCGGTCGTGGCCCGCGAAAGCGGCTCGGATTCCGCGAGCCTCGCCTTCGAGGCGCTGGAGCAGGCCAAGGCCGCCGGCGCCGATCTCCTCCTAATCGACACGGCCGGCCGGCTCCATAACAAGGCCAATCTGATGGCCGAGCTCGCCAAGATCGCCCGCGTCCTCAAGAAACTCGACCCGGCGGCGCCCCAGGATTGTCTTTTGGTGCTCGACGCCACCACGGGCCAGAATGCCCTGGCCCAGGTCGAGACCTTCCGCCAGATCGTGCCGTTGACCGGGCTGGTCGTGACCAAGCTCGACGGAACCGCCCGGGGCGGGGTGGTGGTGGCGCTGGCGGAGAAGTTCGGCCTGCCGGTGGTGGCGGTCGGCGTCGGCGAAGGGGCCGAGGATCTGCGGCCCTTCGAGGCCGGGGCCTTCGCCCGGTCCCTGGTCGAAGGCTAAGGCGCTATCGGACGGATAGGGCCGGAATCCATATCGGGCTGGATTGCATCGCTGGGGAGGGCATCTCCATCAAAAATCAACATGTTGAGCCTAAGTTGCGAACCGCGGCGCCGGCCTCTTACCCCCAGGCCGGGCACCGAATGGTGATTGATTCGCGACTCAGGCTGGCTAGGATTCGCCGGTTGGAATTCCGAGTCGTTCGAGGGGGCGGACGGAACCGATGGCAGCTGGTCATACCTTGAGCCGCGACGATCGCCGCGATACGCGACCGCCCCTCGATGGGCAGGAATCCTCGGGGGCGCTGGGCGTTTTCGCGCGCCTCAAGAAGCGCCTTCTCGCCAAGCCCGGCGATCCGGCCGAGCCCGTGGCGGCCGCAGCCGCGACAGCGGCGCCCGCCGATGGCTGGGCCGATCACCACACCGAGAATTTCATGCGCCGCTATCTGCGGGCCGGCGATGCCGTGCTCGATATCGGCGCCCGCGACGGCAAATTCGCGGTCGCGGCCGCGGCCGCGGTCGGTCCCGACGGCCGTGTCGATTCCTTCGAGCCCAGCCCCTCGCTGCGGCGCAAGCTGACCGAGGCCGTGCATCGCAGCCATGCGGTCGCGATCGTGATCCATCCGAAGCTCGTCGGCACCCAGGCGCAGCTCGGCCGCTTCGTCGACGGCACCGGCAAGAGCGGCCGACGGCGGCCGCCGCTGCCGGGCGAGCTCGCGGTCGGCGGCGTGATCGGCGTCGAATGCGTCCGCCTCGACCAGGCAATGGGCGCGCGGCGCTATGCGCTGATGAGGCTCGACATCGCCGGCGGCGAGCTGGTGGCGCTCAAGGGTGCCGAAACGATGCTGCGCGAGGCCAATCCGCCGGCACTGCTGATCGCGATCGACGGCGCGCTCAACGAATGCGGCACCTCGCCCGAGCAGCTGAGCGATTTCCTCACCGCCAGCGGCTATGAATCGATCCTCTATGACGCCGACCGTCACAAGCTCGACTATGTCGGCAAGCCCTGGACCCGGCGGCGCTACGTCCTCGCCGTCGCCCAGAAAGGCCGCAACTACGTCTCCTCCCGCCTCGCCGGCATGGATTTGCAGAAAGAGCCGGAGCCGGAAGCCGAGGACGTGCTGAGGATCACGACCTCGGAATGATCGCTACGCTCTACTTTTAAGCTGCGATCGATTTCGCGCGTCTTTTCATCCAGACGACTCCCTTTCTCCTATCCCCTCCCCCCTTGAGGGGAAGGTTAGGGTGGGGGGTGCCCACAGGCTGAATAATCGGCAATACTCCGCCGCCGTTTATTGCAGTTCCGTGACACCTTCCCCCGAGTTCCCTCCCTTCATGAGCCTCCATCTGATCGTCGCGCTCCTCATGCTGCTCGCGGCGGCGATGCATGCGGGCTGGAACCTGTTCGTGAAGGGCACCGACGACCGGCTGTCGGCGATCACGGCGGTCATGACCGGCGGCGCCATTCTCTCCGCCTGCGGTCTGCCCTTCGTCGATCCGCCCGCGCGCGCGAGCTGGATCTTCATCTTCCTCTCCATCCTCGTGCATCTGGGCTATTACGCCGGGCTGGTCGGGGCCTATCGCCATGGCGATCTGAGCCACGCCTACCCGATCGCGCGCGGCACGGCGCCGCTGCTGGTCGCGATCGCGGCCGCACCCGCGGCCGGCGAATGGCTCTCGCCGCTGCAATGCGTCGGCGTCGCCGCGATCTCGCTCGGCATCGTCAGCCTCGCCTTCGAGCGCGGCATGCCCAAGGGCGACCATGGCCGCTCCGTGCTCTACGCGCTCCTGACCGCGGTCTTCATCATGGGCTACAGCGTGATCGACGGGCTGGGCGTGCGCCGTTCCGGCAATGCGCTGGGCTACATCCTCTGGCTGTTCGCGCTCGAGGCGATCCCGCTGCTGCTCATCACCCTCGCCATTCGCCGGCGCGCCTTCTTCCAGCATCTCAAGCAGCACTGGCAGAGCTCGAGCGCCGGCGCCGTGCTCTCCTGC
This sequence comes from Hypericibacter sp., assembly GCF_050729195.1. Lineage (NCBI taxonomy): Bacteria > Pseudomonadati > Pseudomonadota > Alphaproteobacteria > Rhodospirillales > Dongiaceae > Hypericibacter > Hypericibacter sp. Next base: position 16,641 of record NZ_JBOHKS010000047.1, on the reverse strand, counting down.
GGCGCTTATGGCCTCGCGATCTGGGGCATGAGCGTGGGTACGCTCGCCGGCATCGTGGGCTTGCGCGAGACCTCGGTCCTGTTCGGCGCCGCCTTCGGTGCGCTGTTCCTGCGCGAGCAGTTCAGCTGGAAACGCGCGGCCGCCGCCGTCGCCGTGGTGGCGGGGAACCTGGTGCTGCAGCTGGCGTGACGGGTGGACCGCACCCCTGTCGTCATGCCGGCGAAGGCCGGTGCCTCACCGCCTCTTCCGCTCCATCAGCTCGATCCGGTTGCCGAACGGATCGTCGACATAGACGCGGATGTAGCCTTCGAGCGGCTCTTCGGCATTCACCGCGACGCCTGCGGCCGTCAATGTCGCGATCAGCGCCGGAAGATCCTCCACGAGCAAACCCGGATGCGCCTTGCGCGCGGGCGTGAAGTTCCTGTCGACGCCGAGATGGATCTTGAGCGCGCCGCGCTCGAACCAGGCGCCGCCGCGCGCGGCCAGATGCGGCGGCTTCGTCATTTCCGGAATGCCGAGGAGCCCTTCATAGAAGGCGTGGGCTTCGGCCTCACGGCCGGCGGGCATGGCGAGGTGGATATGATCCAGGCTCACCACTCGCATCGCCACATCCTTCAGAAATTGCCGAGCTCGCCCGGCGGGTTGGTGCGGGCGGCGAAATGCTCCGCGTCGCCGATCTCGCGATAATGGCCGAGGGCCCAGCGCACCGACGGGAAGGCGATGTCGTTCCAGGGGATCTCGTCCCAGGCGAACAGGCCGACCTCGAGGCTCTCGGGGCCCGGCTCGATCCCGGGCGCCGCGAACCGTGCGCGATAGATCACCTGGACCTGGCTCAGCCGCGGGATCGAATAGACCGCGATCAGCCCGTCGATCTCGATCTTCGCGCGTGCCTCTTCCCAGGCCTCGCGCCTGGCACCGTCGGCGGTCGTCTCGTTCAGCTCGAGATAGCCCGCCGGCAGGGTCCAGAAGCCATGGCGCGGATTGATCGCGCGCCGGCACATGAGGATGCGATCGCCCTCACGCACCACGGAACCCACGACGACCTTCGGATTCTCGTAATTGATGAAGCCGCAATCGCTGCAGACGATGCGCGGACGGCTGTCACCTTCCGGGATCTCGCGTCGATAATGGGCGGGCAGATTGACCGGCGCCTCCGTACGGGATGCCGGGCGGTCGCTTGTCTCAGGTACGGGCGGGGTTTCGGCCATGGCCGGTACTCTGCCGCCGCCCCCTCCGCGAGACAAGCCCGGGCCGCCCGCGAGCTTATTCCGCGCCCACGCCCTTCCAGCTGATCCGCCAGATCGACTGGCTGGCATCGTCGGCCACGAACAGGCTGCCATCAGGCGCCACGACCAGCCCCACGGGGCGGCCGAAGACCTGGGGCGGATCGTCGCCGCCGATCCAGAAGCCGGTCAGGAAGGGCTCGTACCAGCCCTTGGGCCTGCCGTTCGCGAAGGGCACGCGCACCACCATGTAGCCCTGTGGCTTGCCCGCGTTCCAGGAGCCATGCAGCGCGACGAAGGCGTCGCCGCGATATTCGGCGGGAAACTGTTTGCCGTCATAGAAGACCAAGCCCAGCGGCGCCGAATGCGACCGGAACAGCAGATCCGGCACCGTGACCTTGTCGCCGTTTCGGCCCGCCGGAATCTCGATGTCGGGCTGCCGGTGATTGCCGATATAGAAATAGGGCCAGCCATAATCGGCGCCCTCCCGGATCCGGGTCAGATAGTCCGGGACCAGCCCGTCGCCCAGCCCGTCGCGCTCGTTCACCACCGCATAGAGATCGCTGCTGCCGGGATAGAACGCCATGCCGACCGGGTTGCGGATGCCGGTGACCACGGTCTTCTGGTCGCCGCCATCGGCGGCGAAGCTCTGGATCGAGGCGCGCGGCAGGGGTTCGGCGTCGACATTGGATTCCGAGCCGATCGCGACATAGATGCGCGAGCCGTCGGGACTGAAAACGAGGTTCCGGGTCCAATGGCCCTGGCCCTCGCCGAAGGCGCCCTTGGCGGTGATCCGCTTTCGCGATTCCGTGGGCGCCGTCGCGTTGGGCTCGTAGGGCAGCTGCCAGATGCCTTCGGTGTCGGCCACATAGAGCATGCCATCATGGAAGACCATGCCATGCGGTCCATGAAAGCCGTCGGCCAGGACGCGCTCCGAATCGGCGACGCCGTCGCCATTGCTGTCGACGATTCTCATGATCTGCTCGTCGCGGCCTTCGGAGAGCAGGACCGCGCCATCGGGCGCGATCGCCAGCCAGCGGGCGCGATCGAAGCCCTTGGCGAAGAGGTTGACGGCGAATCCCGGCGGCAGTTGGAAGGGCGGACGATCCGATGCCGTCACCACCTCCGAGAAGTTGCCGACGGCCTCGCTCGAATCGGGTGCCGGGAGCTTGGACGGGTCGACCTGGATATGGGTGCCGGGCGGCTCCGATGGGGACGCGGCAAAGGCGGCCCCCGAAAAGGACAGACTCGCCGCAAGGAACAGGACCCGGAAACCGAAACGCATTGAAATCGGAGAGCCTGTTATCGGCATGGGCCTGTCCTGTGCCGTTGATGATCCACGTTCCTTGAATATAGGACCCGAGGGGCTCGGGCCAACTCGCATCGACTGTGAAGCAGGCCCCGCTTTGTTGTATCAGAGACGTGATCGCAATCCGACATCAGCCAACGCCCGATTCCCGCTCCAGGTTCCATGGCGCCTTCCCGCAAGACCCTGCCCACGTCATTCGCCAGCCGCCGCGCCGCCTTCCTCGGCGGCATGCGGGAATCGGCGAGCACGCCGGCGCTGGTGCTGGGGGCCTCCTTCCTCGGATTCGGCTCGCTCTGCCGGCAATCGGGCTGGACCCTGCCGATGAGCCTCTTTTCCACCACCACCGGCTGGGCCCTGCCGGGCCAGATCACGCTGATCGAGCTTTATGGCGTCGGCGCGTCGGCTGCCGCCATCCTGCTCGCGGTCTGGCTGTCGGGCCTGCGGCTCCTGCCGATGACGCTGTCGCTGATGCCCTTCCTGCGCCATCCGGGCACGCCGCGCTGGCGCTATTATCTCGCCGCTCATTTCATCGCCATCACCGGCTGGGCCAACGGCATGCAGCGCTGTCCGGTGCTGCCCTCCGATCAACGCCTGCCCTTCTTCATGGGCTTCGGCCTGGTTCTCTGGAGCTTCTCGCTCGTCGCCACCGCCACCGGATTCTTCATGGTGACGTGGCTGCCGCCCACGGTCGGGCTGGGGCTGCTGTTCCTCACCCCGGTCTATTTCCTGCTGGTGTTCTCGGTGGACCTCGCCCAGCGCACCCGTGCCCTGCCGCTGATCCTGGGTGCCATCACGGGCCCGCTCTTCCACCTCCTCTCGCCCGATTGGAGCCTCCTGCTGACGGGCCTCGTCGCCGGCACCGTTGGGTTCCTGCTGGAGAAACCGCTGGCACGCTGGATCGAGGCCCGCAGGGCGATGCGGGCAACGCCATGAGCGAGAACGCGATCTGGCTGCTGATCGCGGGCGCTTTCGTCGTCACCTATATGTGGCGCGGGCTGGGCGTGGCGCTGGGCGGCGGCCTCAGCCTCGACGGCCCGCTGTTCCGCTGGGTCGCCGCGGTCGCTTATGCGATGCTGGCGGGCCTGATCGCGCGCATGATCGTCCTGCCGCTGGGGGCGCTCGGTGCGACGCCGATCGCCGAGAGACTGCTCGCGGCCGGCATCGCGCTCGCGGTCTTCCATGTCAGCCGGCGCAATATGCTGCTGGCCGTGTTCTCGGGTGCCGCCGCGCTGGTGCTGCTGGAGCTGGCCGACACCCTGTGACCCCGATGTTGCCGCGGCTGAAGACCTGGGCCCGCTCGATCAAACGGGATGTCGTCGCGATATGGCTGGCGGCGCGCGACCCCCGCGTGCCCTGGTACGCAAAGGCGATCGCCGCCGCTGTCGCCGCCTATGCGCTGAGCCCGATCGATCTCATACCTGATTTCATTCCGGTGCTCGGATATCTGGATGATCTTGTCATCGTCCCGCTCGGCATCCTCCTCGTCGTCCATCTGATACCGGACGAACTGATGGCCGAGTTCCGCGAAGAGGCCACGAAGCGCATCGATCGGCCGACAAGCCTGGCTGCGGCCGCGGCGATCGTCATGCTCTGGGCGGCGATCGCGATCCTGATCCTGTGGTGGCTATGGCCGCGCCTCGCCGGGTGAACCCGCCTGTTCCCGCCTTCAAAGAATCCGGGTCGCCATCTGGTCGAGGCGCGAGTTTTCGCGGTAGAGCGCCCGGACCAGAACCGCGCCCAGTACGCCCGTCAAGGCGCCTCCGAGGATATCGGTCAGATAATGGGTCCCGACATAGATCCGCGACCAGCAGACGAGGAGTGCCAGCAGCAGAAAGCCCCCGGCCCGTCGCGGCAGGCGCTGCAGCGCGAAGGCGGTGACGATGGCGAACGCGGCGGTGGCATGATCCGACGGGAACGACCAGTCGGCGCTGGGTGCAATCTGCAAATGGGTTACGCCCGCGTCATAAGGGCGGACGCGATGCACGAAGAGAAGGATGATTTGATTGATCGCGAGGCCCAGGAGAAAGGACAGGCCCGCGCAGAGAGCGGCATGCCGGATATGATAGCGGTTCTCCCTCGCCCACCATTGCAGGGCCACCAGCAGCACCATGGCCGGAACCCCGACTTGCGTCACTGCCATCATGATCGAATCCAGAAATACGCTCCTGCCGGCAGCGGCATTGATCCAATTTGTAATCGCGTCATCCATCTTTTTAGCCCATCTCCTGCCGTTGAAGTCGAAGGAAGCAATGCATGAACGAACGTCGCATCCGTCAGATTTTCGAGATCAGTCTTCTTCTCAAGGGTGCACACGCGCTGATCGAGTGTATCGGCGGCGTCGCGTTATATCTGGTAAGCATGAACTCGATCGTCGCGCTGGTGAACATGATCACGCAAGAGGAGCTGATCGAGGATCCCAACGACTTCGTTGCCACCCATCTGCTGAGCGCCGCGCAGAATTTCTCCGTCGGGAGCAAAGAATTCTACGCTTTCTATCTGCTAAGTCACGGGGCGATAAAAATTCTTCTCGTCATCGGCTTGCTGAGGAACCGATTGTGGGCTTACCCGGGTTCCCTTGTCGCACTCGGCCTCTTCGTTCTTTATCAACTGTACAGATTCGCTTACACGCAGGCCTTTGGTTTGATCCTGTTGACCATCTTCGATCTGTTCCTGATGGTGCTTATCTGGCACGAGTATAAACTGGTCCGCCACCGGTCGCCGGCACCGTGATCCGACCCAGGATCGCCTGGCATCGCACCCCGAGAAAGTCATCCATTGGCGGCCGCCCGCGGACGCCTTAGCTTTGCTGGGAGAACCCCGATCTCGACCGGCTCGCCGTGGAGATAGGCATTCTGATCATGCATCAGCGCCCCTTCCGGCAAGGCCTCCCATAGCGGACCCATCGTCGCCTGCACTTTATGGCGATAGAAGTCCGGCAGGACCTCGCTGTCGCCGTCGAAGAAACGGCGCACGCTCGGATCGCTGTCGAGCAGTCCTCTCACCGTTGACTGGAAGCGGATGCGCCGGGTCGACCGGGCGCGCACGAGATTGAGGAGCCTGGTCCCTCCGCGATTGGCAAGGAACCGCTGCGTCACGCTCGACGCCGACAAGGCGTGGCGCGTCAGGTCGAGCATGCGGTCATAGATCTCGTTCCAGTCATAATGCTCGGGCTGGACGTTCATCGCATGAACGCTGTCGAGGAAGTAGAACGGAAAGGGCCGGACCCGACCGGCGCGCTGCAGGTCGAGATTGAGCGGCGCCGCGCGTCCATAGGCCGTGAGCAGCGAGAAGGCCGGATAGACGCCCGGGGCCAGATCGATGAATTGTTTGGTCAGATCGAACGGCTCGGCCCCCCGATCGCAATCGAGGCCGAAGACGAAGTTCGTCTGCACGAACGGAACATGACGCAGGATCATGTTCACCTGATCCGCGACCTGCCGGACCTTATCGAGTCCCACATTGGCCCCGGTCCGGGATTTGTTGCCGTGCGCGTACCAGGATTCGATGCCGGGCAGAAGGCCGACGAAGCCGTTGCGCTTCATCCTCGAGATATGCGGTTCGGACAGGAGCGACAGGCTGCTTTCGGCGATGAAGCGGATCCGGCCGGCAGGCACAACATCCTCGATCGCTTCCATGTAATCGTCGAAGCGCACGCCGAAATTGGGATCGTGCCAACCGACCATGGGTCGGCGCCGCCGGCCCAGCAGAAACCGGAGATCCTCGCGAAGCCGATCGAAGGCCAGCGGTTGGTAGTCGACGGTCGAATCGATACAGAAGCTGCAGCTATAGGGACAGCCCATGCTGCCGATCATCGGCACGATCCCCATGAGAGGCGCCCGGGCCAGGGCCGCCTCGACGAAACGCCAGCGTTCGCGCAGGCTGGGGAGCTCCAGGGGTTGCGTGGCAGCGCCCAGGCAGCGTCCCAGGGGGCGATGCGGCGCGCCGTCCTTCAGCACATCCTCGACGATCGTCTTGTCGGTGAGGCCCAGCACATAGTCGAAATACTTCGCCGCGTCCTCGGGATAGCAGCGCGCATGCGGTCCGCCGAGAACCGTGACCGCGCCGCGGCGGCGATAGAGATTGCTGACCGCGTAGGCAGTCTGCGCCGCGCGGCTGAAGGCGCTGATGAAGACGATATCCGCATCCTCCAGCAGCTCGCGGCTGAGATCGTCGCTGCCGGTGTAACAGAGGTAGCGAACCTCGTGCCCCATGGCCTCGCACCAGGTCGCAACGACCTGCGGCATGATGCTGGCGAGATTGGCATTCATGATCCGGGCGAAGAGGCGCTTGGCCGTGCCTTTGGTGACGAGGTCCAGCACGGTGATGCGTAAGCGCCGCATGGGAGGGTCCTTTTCGCGGATGACGCGAGCATGGCGATTGCTCGCGCGTAGAGTGGTTGGCCCCCCGACGACTGGAGCAAGTCTAGGCGCGTCGGATGACGAATGGCAGCGACAGCGAGCCACCGCCCGTTAATTCGATGTCACAAGGCGCCGCGATCGCGGATGCCCGCAATCGGATCCGCTCTCTCAGCCACCGTCTCCTGTCAGGAAGGTTGCAACTTTGGGCCCGACGACGATGTCGGGCGCGATGGCTGCGAAATAGCGCCGCGTATACTCGTCCTTGAACTCCGGTTTCACATGATCGACGGCATCACCGACATGATCGATCGGCATGCAAAGGGGCGTGCCCTCGACCATGGTGAGGCCCGCAGCGCGCACGGCGTCCGCCAGTGCGCCCTGATAGGCCGCCGATTGCGCGCAATAGCCGTCATAGATCGGCCCGCTGGCATAGAGACAGGGAACGCCCTGCGACTTGCAGAACGTACCGATGCGCTGAAGGAAACGAAGCTGCTCGTGGCTGATCATTCCGGGCAAGAGCGGCTCTTCGGCGACCTCGGCCGGCGGCGCCAGCCGATCGGTGCCGCGCATCTGCTGCGGAACATAGTCTCCGACCATCACGGTCGCCATCCGGGTTAAACCGTTGCGGCGAATCTGCGTGATGGTCTCGCTCGCTGCCCGGAAGCTCAGATAGACCTTGGCGAGCTCAACCGGGGACAGATCCGACCATTGCGGATGATCGGTGGTGAAGAAGTAGCCTGCCGCGGCTTCGGGCCGCTTCATCGTCTTGAGCGACTGCATGACGACGACCAACCGCGGATGGTGCCGCTCGAAGCTCCGTCGGACCATGTTGTAGGAAGCGCCCACCCCATAGGTGCCGCTCAGGGCGAGATTGAGGGTGCGGGCGCCGGCAAGCTTGCCGAACAGATCCGCATCGATCGCGTTTCCCAGCGAGCTGTCGCCGACAAAGACGATGTCGATCTGGTCGGCCTGGTCGATCTTCCGGACCTGATAGTCGAAGAGGTTGCGGTTGGACGCATCCACCAGGCCCAGGCCGTAGCCGATCATGGACAATGTCACCATGCCGACCAGGGCCGTCACGAACAGGACGGCAGCGACGATCAGGTAGCGGCGAAAGCTAGAACTGGAAATAGATGAAGGGCGAGACGTCATTGAGCTTGATCACGCAAATGAAAAGGCCGCCCGCGAAGGACAGGCCGTAAAGCCAGTTCGGCCGCCATTGGAGAAACCGTGGCGTGGGCAGGAGAGCGGTGGCCGGATAACCCTCGGATGGCAATCCGGGGCTGGCGGAACCGAGCCACTGATGGGTGTTCGGCAGGAACCAGACCACCGCCAGCAGCCCAAGGATCCACAGCGCGGTCGAGAGCGGCCGATCGACATCGATCGGCCCCGCCGTCAGTAGGGCGCCAAAGCCGGGAAGCCGGTCCAACGACGCCACGAGCGCGGACGGAAGCAGGATGCCGTTCAAGCCCGCGAGGCCTCGATAGACGCAGAGCGCAGTCTGAAGATCGGGTGCGCGGAACGGAACCCAGGCCAGCACGACACAGAACAGAGTCAGGCCGCGCGCCAGCCCGGGATGAAGTCGCGGCATCGCTGCGCTTCTCCGCCACAGCCGGTGAACGACGATCATGACGCCATGCAGCAGGCCCCAGAGAACGAAGGTCCAGGCAGCGCCATGCCAGAGTCCACCCAGCAGCATCGTGACGAGCAGGTTGAGATAATTCCGCGTGGGCCCCTGGCGGCTGCCGCCGAGCGGTATATAGAGATAGGCCTTGAGGAAGCGCGACAAGGTGACGTGCCAGCGCTGCCAGAAATCGGCGATCGAATCCGCCTTGTAGGGCGAGGCGAAATTGACCGGGAGTCGGATGCCGAACATCCAGGCCAGGCCGATGGCCATGTCCGAGTAGCCTGAGAAATCGAAGTAGATCTGGAAGGCGTAGCTGAGCGTACCGATCCAGCTCTCGATCAGTGCGGGATCATGGCCATGGGCGGCAGCGGCGAAGAGGCTGGTGGCGGGAATCGCCATGGTATCGGCGATGAAGACTTTCTTGATCAGGCCGATCACCAGGATGGTCAGGCCGACCGCCAGACGGTCGGCGGCGGGAACAGGCCACGAGCGCGCGAGCTGCGGCATGATCTCGCTGTAATGGACGATTGGCCCGGCAATCAGCTGCGGGAAGAACAACACGAACATCAGGAACTCGAGAAGGCTCCCGCACTTTGCGATGCCTTTGTAGCTGTCGATCAGGTAGGCGATCTTCTGGAAGGTGAAGAAAGAGATGCCGATCGGCAGCACGATCTTCGCGAGCACAAGATCGAACCCCGCGAGACGATCGACGTTGTCGACAAGGAAGTTCGCGTATTTGAAATAGGCGAGAAGCCCGAGGTTGAAGATCAGGCCTAGGGTGAGCAGGACCTTGCTCCCATGGCCGGAATGCTGCGCTTGCCGCCTCAACCATCCACCGACGGTGTAGTTGATCAGAATGGAGATCAGCAGCACCGGCAGCAGGCGCGGATTCCAGGAGGCATAGAACAGGGCCGATGCAGCCGCCAGCCATGCCAGGGCCGCGGTCCGCAATTCGAGCCGCCGCAGGATCTCATGGCCGATCCATGTAATCGGCAGAAACGCGAACAGGAATCCGTAGGAATTGAATAGCATTCTGCGAGTTTCAGAATCTGCTGTTGGGTGAAACCTGTGGTCGCGACTCTCTTCGGTCACCTTTCCCGATACCGGCTCCGATTCTCGAATACGCCGGGCCGTCAGTACCCCGCGCCGTTGATACGGCGGCGGCCGACATGGCGCATCTGGAAGCAATGAACGACCCTGCTCGGCAAGGCGACTTTCGGTGTCGTGAAAGCATCAAACCGCAGTTGGGCCACGAGATTGATGTAGCGCCGCGGCTTGCTGGCCAGGGATCGCGGCGAGACGCCATGCACGGACTCCCGTGAGTTGACAAAGCAAGCCAGCATGTTGGCCGCATAGGGTACGCTGCGGCTCCGCACCACATCGCCCGGCAGGATCATGCGATGGCGCAGGAGACGAGGCGCCCGAGCCCAGCGATAGAGTTCGAGGTCGCCGCCTTCGGAACGGTCGTCCGGTTCGCGGAGATAATAGAGACCGGCGAAAACTGTCTTCCGGTCGTCGACATGCGGGGTCTTGACGCTGGATGCCCGCATGCCTGGGGTGTTGATCGCGAACTGGCAGTCGAGAAGCACGTCGGCTTCATCATCGGCGCCACGCATGCCGACCTGCAGCTCGCCGAGGGGCCGGCCCAGCCGTTCCTCGAGCATCGGAAACGTCGCTCTGATCGTCTCGCCGAAGACGCGGACGATCTCGCTCCAAAAAGCTGCCGAGGTATGAAGTGCAAAGAACTCGCACCATTCGGATGCGATGCTCGGATCCTCAACGACCTTCACAGCCGAAAGGCGCGCGACGGTATTCTCCGCGACCCCGCGGCGCCCCCTCAAGATCGTCGCCTCCGGAGGGAACAAGTCGTGAAGCCGGCCATAGAGCCCGGCAGGAAGAGCGTTCCTGTCGATCAGATGCGGAAAGGGTTGCATCGTCACATGATGGGGAGCGGCCGACGCCAGAACACTCGGCATTCCTGCCCGGGGCGCCGTTGTCGTTGCACCATGCGCCGCAAAGGAGCCGACCGGCTGGGCGATCCCGGCCAAACGGCAGTCGATGGCCAGTGGATCCCCGAATCCGCCGCTCATTGGGCCGCCGCCATGACGCGCCGGGCACCGGCATCACCATCCAACAGCCCTCTGATCGTTGCTAGGTCCAGCACGGTGATATGGTGGCGCATGGCTTACCCTTCGCGCGCGAGACAAGGCTTTGCCTCGCGCGCAGCGGCGGCCGGATGGGGAAGAATGAAGGCCGACGGCAGGCTGGGACCCTAATGGACGCCACATGTCGGGCTGCTGACGGAGGTTACACAAATCCGTATATTCCCCCTGGATCGGACAGCTTTGACGGCGATCTCATGGTTGAGTTTTCACGATGGGGCCGGCGCCTGCTGTCATGGACTCCGCCAATCTGTATAGTCGCGGGGGAGGCCGTCATTCCGGCGCGACATCGACGACCGGAAATGGCGGACGGGCGAACTCGCCTGCTTCTTCCGCGCCATGAACGACGTGAGCCCGATCGCCGATGAAACTCCTTCTCATCGAAGACGACCGCGAAACAGCGGCCTACATCGCCAAAGGCCTTCGCGACCTGGGGCATGTCATCGATATCGCGGGCGACGGGCGTGAGGGACTCTATCTCTGCACGAGCGAGACCTATGAAATGGCGATCGTGGATCGGAGATTGCCTTCCATGGATGGGCTTTCGCTCGTCAAGGCGGCGCGCGCCGCCGGCGTGCGGATTCCAATTCTCTTTCTGACAACGGTGGATGGCGTCGATGATCGCGTAGAGGGTCTCGAAGCGGGCGGCGACGACTATCTGGTGAAGCCCTTCGCCTTTTCCGAGCTGGTCGCGCGCATCCATGCCCTCGCCCGCCGCGCGCCTCTCGGGAGCGAACCGACCATGCTTCAAGTGGCCGATCTCAAGATGGATCTGATCCGGCGGCAAGTGGCACGGGCCGGCCGGCCGATCGACCTTCTACCGCGCGAATTTCGGCTGCTCGAGTTTCTGATGCGCAATGCCGGGGAGGTCGTCACCCGCACAATGCTGCTGGAGCATGTCTGGGACATCCATTTCGATCCCAAGACCAATGTCGTGGAAACCCATATCAGCCGCCTTCGCGCCAAGGTAGACAAGCCATTCAGCGAGGAGATCATCCACACCGTCCACCGAGCCGGATACCGTCTGCATGCGCCTCGATGATTACTGGCGCAGTGCGCCGCTTCGGATCGCCGCGACCTACACGGTGATCTTCGGCCTGTCCTTCCTCCTGATCCTGGCGGTGATCTATTGGGCGGCTGGACGCGATGTCGAGGAGCAGATCCGCCAGACGATCGATCAGGATGTCCGGGTGCTGCGCAACGACTACGAGCAGCAGGGAATCAAGGAGATCGCGGAGGATATCCGGGTGCTTGCAAAAAGCGTCGAAGCCAACCGTTCCCTCTATCTTCTCCAGGATTCCGGCGGCAACATCGTCGCCAGCGCGGGGACCACCGAGGTCATGAGCCCCTTCGAGGGCTGGCAGGAGAAGCCCTTCCTGCGTGCAGCGAAGCGGCCCGATCATTTCATCCTGTTCGGCACGCAGCTGGGAGAATACTTTCTGGCCGTCGGACGGCGGGCCCATCCGGTCTGGGAGGTCCACGAGGCCGTCCTGAAGTCCTTCGCCTGGGGGCTGGGCGCGATGATACCGCTGGCCCTGCTCGGCGGGTTCATCATGGGGCAACGCTCCTTCCGTCGCGTGGAAGCCATCGGGTCGTCGATGCGAGAGATTGCGGAAGGCGATCTCTCGCGTCGCGTGCCGGTGACCGGCACAGGAGATGAGATCGATCGGCTGGCGCGCGACATCAATCGCGTACTCCAGGAGATCGAGAGATTGATGGATCAATTGAAACAAGTGACGAGTGATATCGCGCATGATCTGCGCACGCCGCTCGGCCGCTTGCGTCAAGGACTCGAACGGGCCGTCGATAAGGAGACGACCGTTGCCGGTTACAGGGGCGGTGTCGAGAAGTCCATCACCGAGATCGATGGAATTCTATCGACCTTCAACGCGATCCTGCATATCGCCCAGATCGAGGCAGGCAAGCGCCGGGCCCGGTTTGCGGAGTTCAGCCTTTCCGAGCTGGGCCAGTCCGTGCTGGACATCTATGGCAGCGTCGCCGAGGACAGCCTCCATGAGCTTGAGGATGCCGTCGCACCGGGCGTGACGGTGCGCGGCGATCGCGACCTGCTGATGCAGCTTCTGGTCAATCTCGTGGAGAATGCCATTTGTCATACGCCCGCCGGCACGCATATCCGTCTGGTCGTGGCGCACGAAAGCGATCGTCCGACGCTTCTGGTGTCCGACGATGGTCCTGGTATCCCGGCGGACGAGCGCGAGCGCGTGTTCCGCCGTTTCTATCGGCTCGATAGCAGCCGGACCACCCCCGGCAGCGGCCTGGGCCTGGCGCTGGCCGAAGCCATCGCCAATCTTCACGGGGCCGTGATCGAGCTGGCCGACAACCAGCCCGGCTTGCGCGTCGTGGTGAGGTTCGCGTACTAGCTGCCGCGGCGGAATTGCCGAGAGCAGCCGTTTTCCGGCCTTTGCATCAGTCCCCGGCGGCAGGCCTCGCCGTTCCGGCGCCTACGATGCCGGAGCGGCCGGGGCGAGGATACCCCACGAGAACCGCCGTGGTGGAAGCTCCGGGCTCGAAGGCGAAGCAATCAGGATCGGAGGCTGCATCTGCATCGACGGGAACCACTGCTGCAATGTGGCCGAGATGTTGTTGGGATCGTCGCCCGGTTCCCACACCACCACAGCCCCTCGCCGTCGGAGATCGGCCATGTCGATCCACGGGCTGCCCTCCGGACTGCCGTCGCGCAGCACCAGCGGGTGATCGGTCGAGAAGAAGCTCACATTGCCCGCAACCCATTTGTTGCCGATCACGTAAGCGAGCGGGGCGCCAACCCTCCGCCGCCAACCCTCGGTGACCGCGTCCGCCAGCAGGCGCGCCGGGAAGTCCGCTTCTCTCTGCAGCCGCCGCAAGACATGCTTCGAGGGAACCTCCCAGGAGACCGCCGGCAGGCGCAAAGGGCTTGCCCGGGACGCGAGGCTATTGGCACCAGCGAACAGCACCGCCACCAGGACGAAAACACCCGCCCAGGCCCATCCGAAACGCCGGATGGCCCGCTCTTCGACCACCGGCACCATGAACAGGACGGCGAGGAGGCCGATGAAGCACCACATCGCATAGGCCCAATGTACGCGGAACTCGACGTCGCTGATGACGGCCCCGGCCAGCAGGAGGCCGATCGGCGCCAGTGCCATGGTGGCGACGAAGCGGCGATCGAAGATCGTCGGCGCACCCGCCAGCGAGATCCTCTTCTCGCCCTTCCGGGAGGGCACCAGCGTCAGAAGAAGAAGGCCGGCCAGGCCCATCACGCCGAGCTGGCCGCCGACGAACCCGCTCAGCGCAACCATGTGGCCCAGCATGCCCTGGGTCGGCCGCGATACCCGGTCGATATGGGCAATCGTCGGGAAATTGTGCTGCAGGGCCCATCCGAGATGAGGCACGAGAAGCAGGAGACATAGCGCCGCACAGAAATAGGGACCCGGCTTGCGCCAGGCGCGCCGCGCCTCGGGCTCAATCAGCATGAAGCCGATCATCGCCAGGGCCAGCAGGAAGCTCACATACTTGCCATAGGCCGCCCCGGCGAGGCACAGGCCAAGAAGCAGCCAGTCCAGCAGCCGCTCGAAACGCAGGGCCCGGTAGAACGACCAGGTGGCGAGCGCCCAGAACGGCAACTCGATCAGGTCAGGGAACAGATTCGGCGATCCGAAATTGAAGAAGAGCACGCCGTCGAGGAGCATCACCGACAAGAGCGCTCCGAGCGGATTGACGATCAGACGCGCCAGCCGCCACACCGCCCAGAAGCAGGTGGCGACGAGGACCTGGCTCGCCAGGAACACCGCCCAGCGCTGATAGCCGAGCGTGATGTCGAGAAAACCGAGCAGCCAGCCTTGAAACGGCGGCTGATCGTAGCCCAGCTGCCATCCCTGCCCCCAGATCACGCCTTCCACGAGATCCACGGGCAGGGCGCTGGTGAAGATCAGGGGCAACGCGGTCCAGACGATCAAATGCAGGAGCAGCCAGCCGGCGAACAGCAACTCGACTCTCGCGGTCGACCGATCGCGCGTCGCGCCTGCAACGATGAATGCGGGTGCAGCGCCGGGCGGCAGAAAAACTGACATGGCGTCTCAGTCGATGGAGGGATGATCGGTGGCTAGCTGGCCGAGCCTTCGACGCTCTGTTCCACCGGGTTGGCCATCGGCGCCCGTGCGAACCTGGTCACCGGTCGGGGATGCGCGATGTCGGATGCGCCGCCGCGTTCGCGGTTCGCCATCGGGTCTCCGTCAGCGGCCGACGATCGCGAGGCGAGTGAACCGGCGACCGGAAGCTGGGGGAACAATGAATAACGCACGGTCGCGTAGAGAGCGCGAACGGCATCCTTGACGCCGATCTTCTTGCCCTCGTCATAGCTGCGCCCGCGATAGTGGATGGCAACCTCGAAGAAGATGCAGCCGGATTTGGCGAGCTTCGCCGTCACCTCCGGTTCGAAACCAAACCGATTCTCGCGCAAGGGAACCGCCTGAATGACCTCGCGCCGGAAGACTTTGTAGCCGGTCTCCATGTCGGTCAGATTGAGGTTGGTGAAGCAGTTCGATACCAGCGTCAGAAGCCGATTGGCGAGCACATGCCAGAAGGAAAGGACGGGCTGGCCTTGGCTGTCGGCAAAACGCGATCCATAGACGACATCCGCACCTCGCTCGAGGATAGGCTCGATCAGGCGGCCATAGTCGCCGGGGTCATATTCGAGGTCGGCGTCTTGAATCAGGATGATGTCGCCCGAGGCTTCCATGAAGCCGCTGCGCAGGGCCGCACCCTTGCCGCGGTTCTCGCGGTGAACGATCAGTCGGTCGATGGCGTGCGACAAGTCTCCGCGGAGCAGCTCCGTCGTGCCGTCGGTCGAACCGTCATCGACGACGATGATCTCCACGCGAGGCACATCCGCGCGGGCCATCCTGGCCAGCAGAGGAGCGATCGTGGTCGATTCGTTATAGCAAGGGATGACGACGGAAAGCGTGTAACGCTCTCTGTCGATGGGTGCCTTGGGTGCCCTCGGCGCCCTGATCGGAAAGTTCATCGAATGCCGCTTTTCTCCGAGGTGCCGCTGCCCGGCGATACAGGGCAGTTCGGTCCCCTTGGCTCAATTGTTGGAAAGTTGCCCCCAAAGTTCCCCCGAATCCGCGCTGATCGATTCAGCGTCGCTGCCGCGCCGCGGCCGTATTAGGGTCCAGGTCGCACGGCCCGGCAAATTACAGATTTCCAATAACTCTGTATGATCTCGCGCGGCCGCCGGACATGGGGCAAAGCCACAAGGCAGGCTTGCTCTGGCGGCAATCCGCGAAAGCGTCGCCCCCGATCGATCCGCAGGCGAGAGCGTTGGCGGCGCCGATCCTCGCCGCCAACGCCGGAGAATCAGAATCCCGCCTGGATCTTCTCGTAGTCGCGGTTGATGGCCTGCTCGATCTCCGGATTCTGCGGGCCTGCGAACTTGCCCCGCGCGAGGATCTCCATCGGATTCTTGGAGAGGCCGCGCGCCAGCAGATCCGCCTCGGCAATGCCGTCGAAGCTCTTCTGGTTGGCGTGGCCGTAGCCGAACTCCTCGATCAGATACTGGCCGGCGCGCGGATCGATCATGGCGTCGATGAGGTCGAGCGCCTTGTCGGGGTGCGGCGCCTTCTTCAGCAGCACGAGCCCGCAGCACCAGGTGAGAGCGCCCTCTTTCGGATTGGCGAACTTCACCTTCATGCCCTGCTTCGTGAGGCCCAGCGGCGACTGGTTCCAGGTCATCGCCGCCACCACCTCGCCCGAAGCGAGCGCCTGCTCGACCTGGGTCGAATCCGCGGAATAGAAGCGCAAGAGCGGGCGCTGCTTCTCGAGGAGCGGACGGACCTTGTCGATGTCGGCCTGCGTCACCTCCTTGAGCACATCGACGCCCGCATAGATCGCCGCGCACCACCAGGCATCCTCGGCCGCTGCCATGGTGCCGAGCTTGCCCTTGTAGCGCTCATCCCAGAGC
>NZ_JBOHKS010000046.1:0-4798 GCF_050729195.1 Hypericibacter sp. | reverse complement strand
CAGATCCCAGCCGCCCGAGAAGAAGCGCCCGGCCGCGGTCACGATGGCAACGCGCAAGGTCGGATCGTCGCGATATTCCGAGAAGACCTCGCCCAGCCGCTGGCTGATGCCCGGATCGATCGCATTCGCCTTCGGCCGGTCGAGCGTGATCTCGATAACCTGATCATGGCGCTCGGTACGCACCCCTTCGGCATAGCTCGTGACGGTCATCGGAGGCGGTCTCCTCGGGTTCGGGATTAATCGGAGCGCGACGGTGGCGGGCCCATCAGGGCCGGCAGGAACAGGAAGATGGTCGAGAGCATGATCAGCAGAGACAGCAGCAACAACAGGCCCATGCCCGCCGTTCCCGGGTGGGTGGAGAGCGCGAGGCCGCCGAAGGAGGCGGCGGTGGAAAGCGCGCTGAAGAGCACGGCCCGCGCCGTGCTCGAGGTCAGCGGATGGGTCACGCCCTTGCGCCAGTTCACCACGAAATAGATCGTGAAGGCGACGCCGATGCCGAGCAGCAGGGGCAGCGCGATGATATTGGCGAAGTTGAACTCGAGGCCGGCGACGACACAGACCAGGATCGTCGCGAACCCCGCCACCAGGATCGGCGCCAGGACCAGCAGCACGTCGCGCAGTCGGCGCAGCAGCAATCCCAGCATCAGCGTGATGGCAATGAGCGCGGTGATGGTGGCGATGCGGAAGGCGTTGGCCACGGCCCGCCCCGCCTCATAGATCTGAACCGCCGAGCCGGTGGCATCGGGCACGACCGTGCGCGCGGCCGTCACCAGCTCGGTCACCGTGTCGTTGTCGTTGCTGTCGCCCGACGGCATGGCCTGGACCCGCGCCCTTCCGTCCGACGCGATCCATTCGCGGCGCAGATCCTCGGGCAGCTTGCTCAGATCCAGCGGCTCGGCCGTGAGTGCCAGCGACAGCGTCTTGAGGCGCGCATCGAGGCCGGCGACCAGCATCTGGGTCAATTCGGGAAAGAGCTTGGCGTCGCCGGCGGCGGCCCGATCGAGGGCGGCCGCAAGACGCTGAGCCACCGGCAGGTCCGGAAGCGCCTGGCGCAGCTTCTCGGCGCAGTTTTTCATCGAGGCCCGGATTTGGTCGTCGGTCGGCGGCGGCTTGGTCTCGGTCTGGTCCAGGGTTGGACCGATCAAGAGCTGGAGATCGCCGATGATCGCGAGCTTGGCGTCCTGGTCCTGAGGGATGAAGCTGGCCGCGGTCAGGACCGCCGAGACCTCGGGCAAGGCCGAAAGCTTCTTCGCGATGTCCTGGGCCGCGTCGATGTTAGGCGCCAGCAATTCGATCGAGAAAGGCGAATTCAGCGGGTCGCGCATCAGGTCGAGGATGGTGGCCATCGATTCGACCTTGCGGTCGCGCAGATGCAGCGGGTTGAAGTCGAACTGCAGCCAGAATGCGGCGGCAAGCCCGAGCAGGGTCACGAGCCCGAAGCCGGCCAGGATCCCGCAGCGTTGCCTAAGCAGGAACTCGTCAACCCCGGCCGCCCAGCCATAGCCCATCTCGCGGGGCGTGCCGCTGGGCTTGAGCAGGGCCAGCAGGGCCGGCAACAAGGTCAGGTTCAGCACCAGCGTGATGATCATGCCCGCGGTCGCGATCAGCCCCAGTTCCGAGACACCGCGATAGTCGGTCGGCAGGAAAGACGCAAAGCCGACGGCGATGGCCGCCGCCGCCAGGGTGAGGGGCCGCGCCATGGCATAGCCGGTGCGCCGCAGCACGGTCGCGGGATCGGCATCGAGAAAGCGCTCCTGGCCGAACCGCACGCCGAACTGGATGCCAAAATCGATCGACAGCCCGATGAACATCACGGCGAAGGCGACGGAGATCGGGTTGAGCGGATTGACGGTGAAAGACGCGAAGGCAAAGGTCAGCACCAGCCCGACCAGCAGCGTGATGAAGCTCGCCAGGATCAGCTTGGCGGAGCGCAGTGCCACCAGCAGCAGGATCAGCACCAGCGTGATCGAGACCGCGAGCGCGGTGCCCAGCCCTTGCGTGGCCGTCTGCAACTCTTCGTCCTGCAGCGCCACCGAGCCCGTCAACCGGACCGTGACGCCCTTGTCGGGTGTCAGCCCCAGCGCCACCGCCTGGTCACGGATGAATTTCGAGGGCACCGCCGCCGTGGCGAGCGAGCTGAAATCGCGCACCGGCTGGGTCAGGATGAGATGGCGCAGGTCGCGCTGCTCGATCGGCCGGTCCAGCAACAGCGTCTGCCAGGAGAGCGGCTTCGGCTTGCCGTCGAGCGTGCTGGTCAGCGATGCCTCGATCGCATCGAGCGGGCGCTGGAGCAGCGCCAGACCGGCCACCTGATGGGCAACGCCGTCCGCCGCCAGCGCCAGCATGTCGAACAGGCCCCGCAAGCTCGGATCGGCGCGCAGGCTGCCGATGAAAGGCTGCGCGGTCGCAATCGAGTCAGACATCTTCTGCAGCGTGTCGACCGGCAGGAACAGCAAACCGTAGCGCTGGAAGAAGGCTCCGCCATCGGGGCGCCGGACGCTGATGAAGAGGTCCGGGCGCGCCGCCAGCTTCTCATAGAGCGCCTGGGTGGCATCCTCGGCCTGGTCGGGCGTGCTGCCATCGACCACGACCACGAGCTGTCCGCCGTCCTGGGGGAACAGATTGCCGAGTTCTTCCCATTGCTGACGCCAGGGCAGCTTGCGCGAGATCATCGCCGAGGTGTCGCTGTTCATCTTGAGCGTATGGGCGACATGAACCCCCGCCCAGACGGTCAGGACGGCCAGCAGCAACACCACGAGCAGGGCGCGGCGGGCGCTCCAACCGACCAGGGCAGCAACAACGCGCTCGAGCATGAAACCAGGGTTCTCTAGAGGATAGGGATCCGGCGCCAAGGGAGCGGCGCGCCATCTTACCAGCCGCCGGCCCGTTATGGACCCGGGCCCCCGAATATCGCCCCCGGCGCTGGAGTCTTGATACCGGTTGCGAGGCTCCTATGCCAGCCCAGGTGGGGTTTCGGCAACTGGCTTCACAGGCGAAATTCGTTAAACTTGGCCGGAGCGCCGATCCTGAAAGCCGATCGGCCGCCCCTGCTTGATCCGAGGTGAATGGCATGAACCGGCTGGATGCGGCTCAGATCCGGGATTTCCAACAGGATGGCGCTGTCGCCCTGCGCGGCCTGTTCCGCGAATGGGTCGAGCCCTTGCGTACTGGCATCGAACGCAACATGGCCGAGCCCAGTTCCGTCGCCCGCATCTATCCGGCCAAGGATGGCTCGGGTCTGTTCTTCGGCGATTACTGCAATTGGAGCCGCTTTGCCGAATATGCCGATTTCCTGCGGCACTCGGCCTTGGCCGAAACCACCGCGCAGCTCATGGGCGCCCGAACCGTGCGGTTGTTCCACGAACACGTACTGGTAAAGGAACCGGGCACGGACATGCCCACGCCCTGGCATCACGACCAGCCCTATTACAGCGTCGATGGCGAGCAGAATTGTAGCGTCTGGGTGGCGCTGGACACGGTGCCTCTCGATACCGCCGTCGAGTTCGTCGCCGGCTCGCATCGCTGGGGCCGCTGGTTCCGGCCGGAGAAATTCGACCGCACCGCGCTCAACCAGGATGACGGGCTGGAGCCCGTTCCGGATATCGACGCCGAGCGCAGCCGCCATCGTGTTCTGAGCTGGGAGCTGGAGCCCGGCGACGCGGTCGCCTTCCATTTCCTGACGCTCCATAGCGCACCGGGCAACCGCGCCACGGGCCGGCGCCGGCGCGCCTTCTCGGCCCGCGTCGTCGGCGACGATGCGCGCTGGGCGGTGCGCAAAGGCAAGACCTCGCCGCCTTTCACCGGCGTGACGCTGGCCGCCGGTGAGGCCCTGCAGGGTCCTGAATTTCCAGTGCTTTACCCACCGCCGGCCTGATCGGAGCCTGCGCCCCACCCGGACGGGGGGTTGAAGGTGGCGCCTGCCTCGCTTATGGCTCTTCAGCGCCTGGGGCACGTCCTTCCGTTCCGCCCCGGTTTTGCCAGCCCAAGGAGCCTCTCGTCATGACCGACCGCATGGCCGGTATCGCCGCTTTGGCCGTCAGCACGATGACGGAGCGCGAGCGGGCCCATTTCGCCCAGAGCCACCCGAAATCGCACAAGCTCGCCCAGGAAGCGCACGCGCATTTCCCGGGCAGCGTGCCGATGAGCTGGATGACGGATTGGTCGACGCCCTACCCGATCTTCGCCAAGCGCGCCTCGGGCGCGCAGATCTGGGACGTCGATGGCAACACTTATTCGGATTTCTGCCTGGGCGATACCGGCTCCATGTTCGGCCATTCGCCGGCGCCGGTGGTCGAAGCTTTGCGCGAGCATGCCGATAAGGGCCTGACCTACATGCTGCCGACGGAGGATGCGATCGCGGTTGGCGAGTTGCTGTCGCATCGCTTCGGCCTGCCCTTCTGGCAGATGGCGACGACGGCGACCGACGCCAACCGCTTCGTGCTGCGCCTCGCGCGCGGCATCACCGGCCGGCCGAAGATCCTGGTCTTCAATGGCTGCTATCACGGCACCGTCGACGACACCTATCTGCGCCTCAAGGGCAATCACGAAGTGCCCCGCCCTGGCCTGATCGGCCAGGCCCAGGATCTGACCGCGGTCGCCACTGTCGTCGAATTCAACGACGTTGCTGCGCTGGAATCGAAATTGATGCAAGGCGACATCGCAGCCGTGATTTGCGAGCCCGCCATGACCAATATCGGCATGGTGTTGCCGGAGCCGGGATTCCACGAGCATCTGCGCGAGCTCACCCGCCGCCACGGCACGCTGCTGGTGATCGACGAGACGCACTGTATCTCGACCG
>NZ_JBOHKS010000045.1:0-25353 GCF_050729195.1 Hypericibacter sp. | reverse complement strand
GCAGAAGGAAGCCGAGGCCCAGGCCGGCGGCCCCGGTGCCGGGGCGGCGGGTCCGGGTCCGGGTGCGGGCGCCGGCGGGACCGGCGCGCCCAAGGACGGTGTCGTCGACGCCGACTTCGAGGAAGTCGACGAAAACCGCAAGAACAAGGCGTAACCGACACCTCGTTCGGGCCAGAGAGACAGGATAACAGCGGGGCCGGCGGGCCTTGGGGGCGTATCAAGATCATGCTCCATCGCCCGCCGGCCCCGTTTCTGTTATGTGAAAACGGTCTTTCAACCTTCGAGCCCTAAGCTCCGGCAAGCGACGACATCCGACGACCATGGCCAAACAGGACTACTACCAGACCCTCGGGGTGATGAAGGACGCGAGCGGAGAGGCCATCAAGAAGGCCTACCGCGCGGCGGCCATGAAATTCCATCCCGACCGCAATGCCGGCGACAAGGCGGCCGAGCATAAGTTCAAGGAAATCAGCGAAGCCTACGAGATCCTGAAGGACGACCAGAAGCGGGCCGCCTATGACCGCTATGGCCATGCCGCCTTCGAGAACGGCGCCGGTCCCCGGGCCGGTGGCTTCGGCGGCGGCGCCGGCTTCGGGGCGGGCGGTTTCGCCGACATCTTCGAGGAGATGTTCGGCGAGTTCGTCGGCGGCCGTGGCCGCGGGCCCCAGGCGACCTCGCGCGGCGGCGATCTCCGCTACAACATGCAGATCACGCTCGAGGAGGCCTTCGCCGGCAAGACCGCGACCGTGCGCGTGCCCTCCTCGGTCAAATGCGAGGATTGCAGCGGCTCGGGCGGCGAGAAGGGCGCCCATCCGATCTCCTGTCCGGTCTGCCATGGCTCCGGCCGCACCCGCATGACGCAGGGCTTCTTCACCATGGAGCGGACCTGCACCCATTGCGCCGGCACCGGCCGCGTCATCGAGAAGCCCTGCAAGAGCTGCGGCGGCTCAGGCCGCACGCGCCGCGACAAGAATCTCAACGTCAATGTGCCGCCGGGTGTCGAGGACGGGACCCGCATCCGGCTCGCCGGCGAAGGCGAGGCGGGCTTGCGCGGCTCGCCGCCGGGCGACCTCTACATCTTCCTCTCGATCGAGCCGCACAAGCTGTTCGAGCGTGACAGCGCCGATCTCCATTGCAAGGTGCCGATCTCGATGGTGACCGCCACGCTCGGCGGGCCGATCGAGGTGCCCGGCATCGACGGCACCCGCGTGCGCCTGCAGATTCCGGCCGGCGCCCAGACCGGCCAGCAGTTCCGCCTCAAGGGCAAGGGCATGAGCGTGCTGCGCCAGAATCACCGCGGCGATTTCTATGTCCATCTCGCGGTCGAGACGCCGGTGCATCTCAGCAGGAAGCAGCAGGAGCTCCTGCGCGAGTTCGACAAGTCCGCCACCAAGGGCAAGCCCTACAGCCCCGAGGCCGAAGGCTTCTTCGCCAAGGTCAAGGAATTCTGGCAGGAGCTGAAGGAGTAAGGCGTCCAACCGGTATTGCGGTGTCGAAGCCCTCTAGCCGACCCATGGTCGACCAATGTAGTCGACATCTAAGTGTACTAGGCTGATGCCACCCCTTGACAGGGTTGCAGCGTTGGGATTCAACAGTTGTTGGCGATTCGCACTCAACAGATTGGGAACGCCGTTGACCGGCAAACCTCACCCAAAGTTCCCAAACCCGACCATCCTCGAAGCGGCGTGTGAATTCACGTTTGTCCGCGATCCGGAGCCTCGTTGGAGTTCCGGCGAATTGTACAAAGCGCTCGGTGGCGAGTTCCCAGAAATTCAGCCTATTGGCAATATGGCTTTGCAAATCGTAATTGGGACAGTTGCTCCACCAACACCCCCGCGGCCACTCGGTGTTCCTGCGCCCGCATTTCGGTTTGCTTCCCAGGCTGGCGACCGGACCATCCAGATCTCTGATACGAATTTCATTTGCACCGTCTCCGGCGTATATCCGGGCTGGGACACCCTAAAGGCTTCGATACTCAAGAATTGGGAAACTATCCTCCCCATAATCTTGCCACGAGAGATATCAAAGATCGGCTTGCGATATATCAATCGTATTAAGAAAGAAGCCGAGCGCCCGAAACTAGCAGACTGGTTGCGCCCGACCGCAGATTTGCCGGCAACACTCTTGAGTTCTGAGGGTCATTTTTTGGCTCGCATCGAGTCCACCCCGGATTCTAACAGCCTCAAGTTGGTTACCTTGGCCAATCAAGAACCAACGGAGGATTCTCCGAATGGAGCAATCATTTTCGATATAGATCGAATCTACAACGGAAGCACGGTGACGGATGCTGCAGTTATCGATTCGATTCTTGAGACTCTGCATGATGATATTTGGGATGCCTTTTGGGGTGCGAGAACCGAGGCACTTGAGCATAAATTGAAGGGAGGCAAGTAATGCCTGATTCGGGTGTTTTAGAATCACCCAAGCATACCCGCGGAACAGGCGGTAGTTCTGTCCGATCTACATTTGCACCGCTCCCAAATAGTGGCGCTGCTGCGCTTGAACCTCTGGAGATTGCGATCGACGATTGGATTGAGACGCACGCTCGGGAGTTCTACGAGGTGTATGCGTTGTCTATTGGACAGACTGAGCCCGAGGGTATTTCCATTGCGCTAGATTTCCTGAAGGCGATTCGGAATCTTACAACCCAGAACACCATTGGCGCGCTGGATCGCTTTGAGCAATATACTTCACCCGGCTGGGATGGCGATGATGCGGAGCCGCTCCTGCTGTCAGACCTGAAGTTTGCGCGTGGCTTGCTGAGGCAATTGGCGTCACATGCGAACCCGCCGGACGCTGCTCCGGGGCCAGACGGCTCCATTTGTATGGAGTGGGTTGCTGGTTCTCGTCACAGTCCAAGGAAAATATTCCTTGACGTCGGTCCCGGCGATCGCGTTTTGACCTACGCTAAATTCGGCAAGCGGGCGCCGGTTGAGCGACATTTTAAGAAATCCGACTTTGAGCTTGTAGGTTACTTGCAATCGCTATTTGGAGAACTCTCCAAGAGCGAGTCGGATGCTTGAAGTTGCAAACCGGAGAACCTGCTGAAGGCTCCGATGTCTGGATTCGCGCTGTCACGAACACAACTCACGTTCGGAAGACCGCGATTCATCATGGACAGTTCAAAAAATGGCTTGGTCCACCTAATGAAGCTGGCGGAAGTTGGAAAGTTGAACTTTCTGGAAGATTGCTTTCTTTAGTCGAAAGCATATCCGCCGATGCGAATCGGCGTATTGGCATCCAAAAAGACAAGCTCATTGCGGACGGCAAACCGGTTCCATCGGCGTTGCAGTACTGCGGCGTGCTATACTGCATTGTCGATAGTGTGCGTCAGTCGACCTTTGCAAGCTGCGACGTTCTATATGATCCTCAGCCTGATGACACAGCGCACTCGAATGTTGTTGTTCGAGACAAGGACATGGGCGAGATACTCACTCTAATCGATGAGTTTCTCGGAATGTTGACTTGGGTTCCCAATAGTAGTGTTCAATCAAATGCGACTTTAGCCCCTAAAGCCTAGGGGCTGATTAGAAAGGCTGTGGGAGATCGCTCAGGGCGAGATTCACCCTCTCATCATTCTGCCGCCTGAGGCGGCAACGCGAATTTGGGTGGTGATCGGCTAGAGCAGTTCTCCCAGCCGCGTCGCGACCGTCGGGTCAAGGCGCTTCGCCGCCGCGAGGTCTTCCTTCGCCCGCGCCTCATCGCCCAGCTTCCGGTAAGCGCGGCCGCGCTGATAGAAGGCGTCGGCGAATTCGGGTTCGATCGCGATCACGGCGCTGTAGTCGGCGATCGCCGTCTCGTAGGCGCCGGCCGCATGATGGGCGGTGCCGCGGTCATAGAGGAACCCGTAGCTCTGCGGCTTGAGCCGCACGGCCTCGCTGAAATCCTGGAGCGCCGCGTCGTAATCGCGCTTGCCCATGAAGGCGAGCCCGCGGAGATCGAAGGCGAGCGCCACGTCCGGCCGGTCCTCCATGAAGATGCCAATGTGACGGATCACGGCATCGTAGTTCTTCAGCTCCAGCTCGACCTGCGCGATGTTGTAGCGGACCTCATAATCATGCTGGACGAGGCGCAGCGCCTCTTCATAGGCGGTGACTGCTGCCGGATAGTCGCCCTTGTCGAAAGCGCGATCGCCGCACTGGCTCCAGTCCTCGGCACTGCTCGCGCTGCAGCCAGCGGCCGCCGCCGCGGGTAGGGCGAGCCCTGCCAGCAGTGAAATGGCGATCGCCAGACCTATCCTTCGCAAGCCATCTCGCACAGGCTGAGCCCGCTGCCAGTCGCCAGGTCGCGATTTTACCTCCCGCTTCCCTGCCTCTCAACTCCGGTGCCTACCGCTTGCGCGCCGCTGCGCCGCACCGTCGGGCGGAAGAACTGTCGCTTATCCGGCTCCTGAGGCCAGCGCGCCACATCGAT
This sequence comes from Hypericibacter sp., assembly GCF_050729195.1. Taxonomy (NCBI): domain Bacteria; kingdom Pseudomonadati; phylum Pseudomonadota; class Alphaproteobacteria; order Rhodospirillales; family Dongiaceae; genus Hypericibacter; species Hypericibacter sp. Next base: position 20,940 of record NZ_JBOHKS010000045.1, on the reverse strand, counting down.
CTATACCGTCCTGCAGCCTGACAGACGTCATCGGCCTTCGCGGCTACCGTTCCAGCCACACTGGCGGTGCGGTTGCGTCCGATATGAGAGGAGCGTTCCAGCAGCGTTTCGGCGCGGTCTCGCCTTTTGCCGCGCAAAAGCGCGACACGAGCACCCCTTCCAAGTAGAGGTCGCCCGCATAGCTCGTTCCCGACAGGGTCCCATCGAAGACATAGTCGTATTCGGCCTGACGCAGAATCAGGCTTTCGCCCTCGAGCGTCCACCGGCCATGAAACGTCGGCTGAATCGGTCTTCCCGTCGCGCTGTCGCGGCCATCTTCGTCATAGCGGCCATCGGCCGCGACTCGCCAGGTGAAGATGAAGTTGGGAAACGCGTCCGGGATGAGAACCGTCCAGCTTCCAGCGACACCGCCGTTGTCCGCGGCGGCCGGTGCCATCCCGATCGCAAGCGCGAGCAATGCCGCCGCGAGACCAAGACTAATTTTGCGAAAGCGAATAGGGAATAAACGGTGCTGCATAGGCTCGCTCACACACAACCTATGATATTTGTATATTTACTATATCCAATTTCAAGTTGCTTCTCAATCTTGGGTGCATGATCTTGCGCCCCCGCGTGCCGCCCGGCTAAATGCCCGTCCAACAACATCGAACCGTCATGAGCGGACGGGAAGGCGGGGACCATGGCTACGAGGATCGGCGTCGTCGGGGCGGCAGGGCGCATGGGGCGTATGCTGCTGGCGACCATTGCGGCCACGCCCGGCTGCGTCATCGCCGGCGGCACGGAGCGGCCGGGCAATCCGGCGCTGGGCGAGGATCTGGGCAAGCTCGCCGGCATCGAGCCGGTCGGCCTCGTTCTCACTGCCGATCCCGACGCGCTGTTCGCCGCGTCGGACGCGGTCCTGGATTTTACCGCGCCCTCGGCGAGCGCCACCCATGCGAGCCTCGCCGCCAAACATGGCCACGCCCATATCATCGGCACCACCGGGCTCGAGGCGCCCGAGCGCGCCACCATCGAGGCGGCGGCCAAGCGCGCGCCCATCGTGCTCGCCCCCAATATGAGCCTCGGCGTCAATCTCCTCCTGCTGATGGTCGAGCAGATGGCGAAGGCGCTCGACACCGACTGGGATATCGAGATCGTCGAGATGCATCACCGCCACAAGGTGGATGCGCCCTCCGGCACGGCCCTGGGCCTCGGCCGCGCCGCCGCGAAGGGCCGCGGCGTGTCGCTCGACAGCGTGGCGCAGCGGTCACGCGACGGCATCACCGGCGAGCGGCGTAAGGGCGATATCGGCTTCGCCACGCTCCGCGGCGGCGACGTGGTGGGCGAGCATCGCGTCACCTTCGCGGCCGAGGGCGAGCGGATCGAGATCGGCCATATCGCCACCTCGCGCGCCATCTTCGCGCGCGGCGCCGTCAAGGCCGCGATCTGGGCCCAGGGCAAGCCGCCCGGCCTCTATGCCATGAAGGACGTGCTGGGGCTGTGAGCGTGGATTCCCGCGCGCCGGCGCTGTTCGACCTGACCGGCAAGATCGCGATCGTCACCGGCGGCAATGGCGGCATCGGGCTCGGCATGGCGAAAGGCTTGGCCGAAGCGGGCGCGGCCATCGTTGTCGCGGCCCGCGACGCCGCCAAGAGCGAGGCCGCCGTCAAGGAGCTGATCGCCCTGGGCGCCGAAGCCGCCTTCATCGCTGTCGACGTGACCGATGCCGGCTCCTGCCGCGTGCTGATCGAGGCCACGGTGGCGCGTTTCGGCAAGCTCGACATCCTGGTCAACAATGCCGGGATCAATATCCGCAAAGTCCCGGAGAACTACTCGGCCGAGGAATGGCACCGGGTGCTCGACATCAATCTGACCGGCAGCTTTCTCTGCAGCCAGGCGGCTTACCCCGCCTTGTGCAAGGCCGGCGGCGGCAAAATCGTCAATATCGGCTCGATGATGTCGATCTTCGGCGCCGCCTTCGCGGTGCCTTACGCGGCGAGCAAGGGCGGGGTCGTCCAGCTCACCAAGGCGCTCGCGACCGCCTGGGCCAAGGACAATATCCAGGTGAACGCCGTGCTGCCGGGCTGGATCGACACGGACCTGACGCGCGAGGCGCGCCGCCAGATGGCAGGCATGCATGAGCGCATCGAGGCCCGCACCCCGGCCCGGCGCTGGGGCAAGGCGCGCGACATGGCCGGCGTCGCCGTGTTCCTGTCGGCGCCGGCGTCGGATTTCATCACCGGTGCGACGATCACCGTCGATGGCGGCTATTCGGTGCAGGGCTAGTCAGCGCCGTACGGAGACGAGGGCGGCCTTCAGCGCATTGGCGAAGTCGAGCCGCTCGGCCGGCGACAGGAAGCGGCCGATCGCGAGCGCGTTGCCATGCGAGCGCAGCAGCAGCGGCGTGTCGGATTCGATCGGCTCGTCGAGCTGCACCTTGAGCCAGTAGGGCTGGAAGCTCCAGCGCTGGACCCGGCCCTTGAGGTCATGGCGCTCGACTGTCAGCAGGCTGGGGGTGAGCCGGATCCGCTCGAACTGGCGGGCGCTGCGATAATTGAGACGGAACAGCAGATAGAAGAGGCCGATCTCGATCGCGCCGAAACCGGTGATGGGCCAGGCGCCGATGGTGAGGAAGGCGATGCCGGCGAAGAAGCCGACGGCACCGATCGCGGTCATCAGGATCGCGAAGCCCGCCGGCGGCAGGCTGCGATAGGGCGTGAGCACGGCGTCCAGCAGCACGGCTTCCGCCGGCGCGGTGACGCTGCTCTCCTGTACCGCCGTATCGTCGCGATCGAGCGGCAGAGGGGTGCCCTGTTCATTGCCCATGGGCCGTCACTATAAGTCCGGCCGTCGGCTTGGCAAAGTGACGGTCTTGGCAATTTTCGGGGGATATCCCAACGGTTTCGCGGGACTCTTCCCGCCTGCTATAGAAGGTTCTCATCCCGTTCCCGCCCTCGGCGTGACCGGTGCCGCCGGAGGCCAGAAATCCCGTCCATGAAACCCGCCCAGATCGAGGAGATGTTCCGCCGCTTCCAGGCCCATAACCCGGATCCGCGCGGCGAGCTTCAATTCATCAACCCCTATACCCTGCTGGTCGCGGTGGTGCTGTCGGCCCAGGCGACCGACGTCAGCGTGAACAAGGCGACCGAGCCGCTGTTCAAGATCGTGCAGACGCCGGCCGAGATGGTGGCGCTGGGCGAGGAGCGGCTGCGCCCCTACATCCGCACCATCGGCCTCTTCAACACCAAGGCCAAGAACGTCATCCGGCTCTCGGAGATCCTGCTCGCGCAACATGGCGGCGAGGTGCCGAGGCAGCGCGAGGTGCTGGAGACGCTGCCCGGCGTGGGACGCAAGACCGCCAATGTCGTGCTCAACATCGCCTTCGGCGAAGCCACCATCGCGGTCGACACGCATATCTTCCGCGTCGGCAATCGCACCGGCCTGGCGCCGGGCAAGACGCCGCGCGAGGTCGAGGACCGGCTCGAGAAGGTGGTGCCGGTCGCCTACAAGCTCCATGCCCATCACTGGCTGATCCTGCATGGACGCTATGTCTGCAAGGCGCTCAAGCCCGACTGTCCGCATTGCTTCATTGCGGATCTGTGCCAGTTCAAAAGCAAGCTGCTGGCCGTCGATCCGGCCGCGCCGTCGCCCGCCAAGTCATTGTCTAAGAAAGGAAAATCGGCAGGCGCCAAGAGTGCTCGAAAGGCCAAAGGCAAGCCTTCGCTCAAGCGCGGCAAACCGAGGACGGGGAAGAAAAGGCCGGCTTAGAGGGCGCTGATGCGCTTCTCGGTCATGAGCGCCGAGACGCAAGGGTCGGTGGCAAGGCTCGCCGCCGAACGGTCGCGCGCTTCGAGGTAGGTCACGCGCAGCGGCGTGCCTGCGGACTCTTGCGGATAGAGATAGAGATCGAGGACGCAGGCCTGGGCGCGATACTGCCAGACCTCGGCGCCGGTCTCGTTGCGCACCAGCTGCGGATGACCGAAGAGATGCTGCAGCTCGTCCGGACCCATGCCCATCAGGTCTTTCGACTGGGTGTTTCCGGTCGCGGCCGGCGCGGTCGCGGTCGCCGGCTGAACGGCCGGGGTGGTGACCGTGTTGCTGCTGGAGGTGCTGACGCTGGTGGTCGCGGGCGCGGCCGAAGCGCTCGGCGGCAGGGTCCGGCTGGCGCAAGCGGCCAGCGCCAGGGCCATCAGCCCGGTCGCGACCATCCCCGCCAACCTGTTGAAACTCAACATAAAAATCATCGCCGGTGACCGGCGCCCTGCGCGACTGAGATGCCCATCCAACGTTTCGGTGCGAGACCAACCAGCCAGGGGTGCCGCACCAATCTCGTCGCGCCCAAATGCTATGACACAATCGTTACTGATTCGTCACCGGGTTGTCCCGCATTTTCGGAAAATTTTCCTAAGATTTTTTTGAGGCACTGCCATACGGATTCTACTCATCGTTTCCGGGCGGTGACCTGGGAGACGATTCCCGAGTGACACCGATGTCCGAGGGACGCGTCAGCGACGCGACGGCGGCGCCATCAGCGTGATCGACAGATGCAGCATGAAGGCTGTCGCAAGCACCGGCGCGATCAGATTGAGGATCGGCACCGTCAGCAGGAAGGCGATGGCGATGCCGGCGAGAAAGATGCGCCCCCGATGCGCCCGGCGCAGCCGACGGGCCGCTTCCGGATCGAGCCGGCGCATGGCCACCTGCTCGAAATATTCCCGTCCCAGCAGATATCCGTTCACGCCATAGAACAGCACGGCATAAGCGGGCGGAAACCAGAGCAGCAGCAGGTAGAAAGGGAGCAGCAGCAGGTTGAGCCCGAGCGCGACGGCGGTGAAGGCCAGGGTCTGGCGGATGATCTCGCCCCAGGACTGAGGCCGGGCGGGCGGCAATAGCGGGTAATGCGCCTGCTCGACCGCGCCGCTGACCTCGTCGAGGAAGATGCCGAGCGTGCTGGTGACCGCGGCGGGGAAGAGGAACCAGGCCAGGATCACCACCCCGAAGCCGGCCGCGAACTCGATCACCTTGTCGAGCCAGCCGATGTCGAAATGGGCGAGCCAGGCCGTCAGGAACCAGAGCCCGACCGAGAGCAGCACCAGCACGACGAGTGCCAGGCCCAGGCTCTTCCACAGCACCGCGCGGACACGGGGGTTGCCGAGGTCGCCGAAGGCGGCGGCAAGGGCACTGAACATGGGACGGGGCCTCGGGGGTGCGTGGGAGGGAAGGAAAGGCGTTTCTGGACAATGATTTAGCCGGGCTGGCCGGGGCGATCAATGCTGTCCGCCGCTGGAATTGGGGGTGCGGGGGGCCCGGCACCAGGGGTTCCGGCCCCGAAGCCTCGGAAATACCGGTCTTTTCACGAAGGGGTCCCGGCTGCGGCGGAAGCGCTGAGGGGTCTGAGTTTGCTTGAGATTGGGCGGCCGCTGGCTATACTCCGCCGCGCGCGCCGCCCGGATCTGCCTGAACTCGATTTCAGGCCCTTTGGGCGGCGCCTGTTTTTCCTGGCAAAGACCCGCCCGCCCGTGAGGGGCCTGGGCCCGAATCAGCAGAGGGCGCTCCGGCGACCTCCAGGATCGAGATCGACGCATGGCCAACAGCCCGGCTCCCGCTGACATCGACGTGCTCGGCATCGGCAACGCCATTGTCGATGTGCTGAGCCATGCCGACGAGCGTTTCCTGGCGCGCTCGGATCTGGCCAAGGGCAGCATGCAGCTGATCGACGCGACCCGCGCGGATCAGCTCTATCGCGCCGCCGGTCCCGCCATGGAAGCCTCGGGCGGCTCGGCCGCCAACACCATCGCCGGCCTCGCGATCCTGGGTGCGCGCGCCGGCTTCATCGGTAAGGTCTCGAACGACCAGTTCGGCGGCATCTTCCGCCACGACATCAAATCGCTCGGCATCCATTTCGACACCCTGCCCGCGACCGAAGGCGCGCCCACCGCGCGCTGCCTGGTCTTCGTGACGCCCGACGGCCAGCGCACCATGGCGACCTTCCTGGGCGCCTGCCTCGAGCTCACCGAATTCGATATCGACGAGGCCCTGGTGGCGCGGGCCAAGATTACCTATCTGGAGGGTTATCTGTGGGACCCGCCGCACGCCAAGCTCGCCTTCCTGAAGGCGGCCGAGGCGGCGCATCGCGCGGGCCGGATGGTGGCCTTGAGCCTCTCCGATGCCTTCTGCGTCGATCGCCATCGCGCCGAGTTCCAGCAGCTGGTGGAGAACCATGTCGACATCCTGTTCGCCAACGAACAGGAGATCTGCTCGCTCTGGGAGGCCGATAATTTCGACGCGGCCCTGCAGAAGACGCGCGGCAAGACCCGGATCGCGGCGCTGACGCGCAGCGCCAAGGGCTCGGTCGTGCTGTCGGGCAAAGAACTTCACGTGATCGATCCGGCGCCTGTCATGCGTCTGGTCGATACCACCGGGGCCGGCGACCAGTATGCGGCGGGGTTCCTCTACGGACTCGTCACCGGTCGCAGTCTCGCCTCCTGCGGACGGATCGCCAGCTTGGCGGCCGCCGAAGTGATCCAGCATCTGGGCGCGCGGCCGGAAGTGCCGCTCGCCGAACAGGTGCTGTCCGATTTCGTCTGAAGAAAGAAGCAAGGCTCGACGCCATGACCGGTCATAATCACATTCGCAACATCGCCATCATCGCCCATGTCGACCACGGCAAGACGACGCTGGTCGATCAGCTGCTGCGGCAGTCGGGCACCTTCCGCGCCAACCAGCAGGTGGCGGAACGGATCATGGATTCGAACGAGCTCGAGCGCGAGCGCGGCATCACGATCCTGGCGAAATGCACCTCCGTGACCTGGAAGGGCATGCAGATCAACATCGTCGATACGCCGGGCCATGCCGATTTCGGCGGCGAGGTCGAGCGCATCCTCAGCATGGTCGACGGCGTGGTGGTGCTGGTGGACGCGGCCGAAGGACCGATGCCGCAGACCAAGTTCGTCACCACGAAAGCGTTGGCGAAGGGCCTGCGTCCGATCGTGGTCATCAACAAGGCCGACCGCCCGGACGCGCGCGCGCATGAGGTCCATGACGAGGTGTTCGACCTGTTCGCGGCCTTGGACGCCAATGACGAGCAGCTCGATTTTCCGACCCTCTTCGCCTCGGCCAAGCAGGGTTGGGCCGCCGTCGATCTCGAGAGCGAGCGCACCGACATGGCGCCGCTGTTCGACCTGATCGTGCGTCATGTGCGCCCGCCGGTGGCCGATGCCGAGGCTCCCTTCGACATGCTGGTGACGACGCTCGAATATGATCCCTATCTCGGCCGCGTCCTCACGGGGCGCATCCATTCGGGCCGCGCCCGCGCCAACATGATGGTGAAGAGCCTGCGCCCCGACGGCCAGGTGATCGAGCAGGGCCGCCTGACGAAGCTCCTGGCCTTCCGCGGCATCGAGCGCGTCTCGGTCGAGGAGGTCGAGGCGGGCGACATCGTCGCCATTGCCGGCCTGACCGAGACCACGGTCGCCGACACGATCTGCGATCCGGTGGTCGAGAAGCCGATCGCGGCCCAGGCGATCGATCCGCCGACCCTCTCCATGACCTTCACCATCAACGATTCGCCGCTCGCGGGCCGCGAAGGCGACAAGGTGACGAGCCGCATGCTGCGCGCGCGGTTGCTGCGCGAGTCCGAAGGCAATGTCGCCATCGGCGTGAAGGAATCCTCCGACAAGGATGCCTATGAGGTGGCCGGCCGCGGCGAATTGCAGTTGGGCGTGCTGATCGAGACCATGCGTCGCGAAGGCTATGAGATGTCGATCAGCCGGCCGCGCGTGATCTATCGCAACGATCCCACCACCGGCCAGCGTCTCGAGCCGATCGAGGAAATCGTGGTCGATGTCGACGAGGATTATGTCGGCGTGGTGGTCGAGAAGCTGGGCCAGCGCCGCGGCGAGATGACCGACATGCGCCCCTCGGGTGGTGCGAAGACCCGCGTCAACTTCCTGGTCCCGTCGCGCGGCCTCATCGGCTATCACGGCGAGTTCCTGACCGACACGCGGGGCACCGGTATCATGAGCCGGCTCTTCCACGGCTATGCGCCGCATAAGGGCCCGATCGAGGGAAGGCGCAACGGCGTGTTGATCTCGACCGGCGGCGGCACCGCGGTCGCCTACGCGCTCTGGTATCTCGAGGAGCGCGGGCCGCTCTTCATCAATCCGGGCGAGGCGGTCTATGAGGGCATGATCATCGGCGAGCATAGCCGCGGCAACGATCTCGAGGTCAATCCGCTCAAGACCAAGCAGCTCACCAACATCCGCACCACCTCGAAGGACGAGGCGATCCGCCTGACGCCGCCGCGCCAGATGTCGCTCGAGGCCTCGATCGCCTATGTCGAGGAGGACGAGCTGGTCGAGGTGACGCCGAAGTCGATCCGGTTGCGCAAGAAGCTGCTCGATCCCAACGCCCGCAAGCGCGCCTCGCGCTCGGCTGAGGCGCAGGCCTCGTAGGATTGAAGCCGCGGGATCGATCGAGGACGCTGGTCTGACACCGCCTCGCTGTGCAAACTGGCGGCGAGGGAGGCGATCGCAATGCGGCTTTATACGCAGTGGCGCAATTCGGCCGGCGAACGCGTCAGAATCGCGCTTCATCTCAAGGCGATCGACTACGAGTATGTCGCCATCTCCTCGCTTTCGCCCGGCGAATATCGCAGGCTCAATCCGCAAGGGCTGATGCCGGCGCTGCAGGTGGGTGACCGGGTTTTCGCCCAGGCCACCGCCATCCTCGAATATCTGGAAGAAACCCATCCCGAGCCAGCCTTGCTGCCGACGGACCCGGTCGCCCGTGCCGAGGTCCGCTCCTTTGCGCAGCTCATCACCAGCGACCTGCATCCCCTCAATAACCACCGCGTCCGCAAATATCTCGCCGGCGCGCTGGGCGCCGATCAAGAAGCCGTACAGGGCTGGTATCATCATTGGCTCGAGAGCGGCTTCGACGCGCTCGAGGCGACGCTCGACCGCAGGGCCGAGCCATGGCCCTTCTGCTTCGGCGAGCAGCCCGGCTGGGCGGACCTTCATCTGGTCCCGCAATTGGCCAATGCGCGCCGCTTCGATTTCGATCTGGCCACCTATCCGACCCTGCTCGCGGTCGAAGCGCGGTGCCGTGGGCTCAATGCGTTCCGCCAAGCCCGCCCCGAAGCGCAGCCGGATTTTCCCGGCGCGTGATCGTAGTCATGCCTGGCCACGCCGCTTTGACCCCGACTCGGGACAGCGTTAACGCTGCCGCGTTATAAAGGCGGCAGCGAATCGGGAGCGACGATGACAGGGTCGAGCGGGACGACGATGCCGGCGCGCCGCAATTGGCGGGACACGCTCAAGGTCTATCTCGACCGGCGCATGCTGGTCATCCTGCTGATGGGGTTCTCGAGCGGGCTGCCGCTGCTCCTCACCCTCTCGACCCTGTCCTACTGGCTGAAGAAGGCCGGGGTCGATCTCACCACCATCGGCCTGTTCGCGCTGGTGGGCGTGCCCTACAGCTTCAAATTCGTCTGGGCGCCGATCGTCGATCAGATCCGGCTGCCGCTGCTGACCCGCTGGCTTGGGCGCCGGCGCGGCTGGGCACTCCTGACCCAAGCCTGTCTGATCGCGGCGATCCTTTTCATGGGCGCCACCGACCCCGCCATCGATCCCTGGTGGACGGCGCTGGCGGCCCTCCTGGTGGCGTTCTTCTCGGCGACCCAGGACATCGCCATCGATGCCTATCGCATCGAGATCCTCAATGAGGAAGAGCAGGGGGCTGGTGCCGCCGCGACGCAGGCCGGCTATCGGCTGGGGTTGATCCTCGCCGGCGCCGGCGCGCTGGCCGCGTCCGATTTCATCGGCTGGCCCGTGATCTTCGCCGGCCTCGCCGCTACCGTCGGCATCGGCATGGTCGCGGTGCTGATCGCGCCGGAACCGACGCCGCCCGAAAGCTGGCGCAACCTGGCGCGCCAGCCGGTGCTGCAGCAGATCAAGCAATCGGTCTGGGATCCCTTCGCCGAGTTCCTGTTCCGCCCGGGCGCCCTGGTCGTGCTCGCCTTCGTGCTGCTCTACAAATTCGGCGACGCCATCGGCGGCACCATGGCCAATCCCTTCTATGCCGAGATGGGCTTCACCGGGACCGAGATCGCCGCCATCTCCAAGGTCTTTGGCGTGATCATGACGCTGGTCGGCGTCGGCGCCGGCGGCCTGATCGTGGCGCGCTACGGGCTTTATCGCGCGCTCGTGCTCGGCGGCGTGCTGCAGGCGGTGACGAACATTCTCTATGCCTGGGTTGCCGTCGAGGGCCACGACCTGCTGGCGCTGACGGTGACGATCGGCGCGGACAATTTCGCCAATGGCGTGGGCTCGGCCGCCTTCGTCGCCTATCTCTCGAGCCTCTGCAATGTCGCCTTCACCGGCACGCAATATGCGCTGCTGAGTTCCTTCATGGCCGCCGGCCGCACCATGCTCTCTTCGGGCTCGGGCTGGCTCGCGGCCCAGCTCGGCTGGGCGCCCTTCTTCATCGCGACGGCCTTCCTGGCGGTGCCGGGCCTCCTTCTGCTGTTCTGGCTGATGCGGCTCTATCCGACGCCCGCAAAGCCCTTGCCGTCGGCGCCTTAAGGGCTACAATTGTAGCCCCTTCAAGGAGTGCCGCTCCCATGGACGAGAAGACCATCTCGCTGCGCGATGCCAACCAGCAGTTCGCCGAGATCGTGCGCCAGGTCGAATCCGGCCAGACCTACATCGTCACAAGACGCGGCGAGCCGGTGGCGCGGATCGAGCCCGTCTCGAAGAAACGCAAGCTGACGCCTGCGCAGGAAGCGGCCTGGAAGCGGGTCAGGCGCGCGATGGAGAAGGGCTTCAATCTCGGGGGCAAGGCGCCGAGCCGGAAAGACATCTATGGCCGCTGACCGGTTCTCGCTCGATGCCGGCATCCTCTTTTGCGCGATCGATCGTGCGGCGGGCGAGAAGCATCGGATCGCGGCGCAGCTCGTGACGAAGGCGCTCGATGGCGATTGCATCCTCTCATTGCAGGCCGTGACCGAGTTCTTCGCCGCGGTCACGCGCAAGGAGAAGATGCCGCTCAGCGATGCGGCGCAGCTGGTGCGCGACTGGATCTCGATCTTTCCCGTCGTCTCGCCGACCGCGACCCATCTGGATGCGGCCCTGGCCCTGGTGACGTCCGGCCGCGCCGAGCTCGCGCAGGCGACCCAGATCGCCTGCCTCGAGGCCACCGAGTGCTATCTCCTGCTGAGCGAGGATTTCGACGGCAAGGCGCGCGTCGGCCAGGTCGAGATCGTGAATCCCTTCAGCCAGGACCTGCCGGCGCCTCTGGCTTTCCTGTTGGCCGAGTCGAACGATGACGACTGATCCCCGCATCGAGATCTTCGAAGGCGACATCACGGCGCTCGATGTCGATGCCATCGTCAATGCCGCCAACGAACGCCTGGCGCCAGGCGGCGGGGTCTGCGGCGCCATTCATCGCGCGGCGGGGCCGGAGCTGGCGGCGGCTTGCGCGCGCATCGCGCCTTGCGCGACGGGGGGCGCGCGAGCGACGCCGGGCTTCAAGCTCAAGGCGCGCTTCGTCATCCATGCGGTGGGGCCGGTCTGGCAGGGCGGCGGCAATGGCGAGCCCGACAAGCTCGAAGGCGCCTATCGCGCCTCGATGCGGATCGCGGCCGACCGAGGCTGCCGCTCGATCGCCTTTCCGGCGATCTCGACCGGCATCTATGGCTATCCGCTCGAACCGGCGACCCGCATCGCGGTCGCCACGGTCCGCGAGGAAATGACCCGGCCGGGCGCTCCGGAGCGGGTGATCTTCGCCTGCTTCGGAGCCGACGTGGCCGAAGCCTATCGCCAAGCCCTTTTCCTGAATTGAGCCCGCCCAATTCTCATTGGTCTTGACATTCTCATCAAAAAACATATCTTACGATATGTCTAACGATAAAAAGGAATGATAGACAATGAGAATTCTAATTGAAAACCAAGATGATAGACGTGGCTGGCACCGCCATGGCCACGACCATGATTGTGCCGGACGGGGCGGACGGGACGGCGAGTTCCGCGGCCTCTTCGGCGGGCGCGGGCGTGGCGGTCACGGCGGCTCGGGCCATCATGGCGGGCGGGGCTTCCGCCTCGGACGGCGGCTGGGCTCGAGCGATCTGCAGCTGATCCTGCTGGCGCTCCTGGCCGAGCAGCCGCGCCATGGCTATGAGCTGATCAAGGAGCTGGAGGAGCGCAGCCACGGCTTCTACGCGCCCAGCCCCGGCATGATCTATCCGGCGCTGACCTATCTCGAGGAGATCGGGTTCGCGACGGTCGAGGCCGAGGCCAACAAGAAGCTCTATCGCATCAACGAGGCGGGCCAGGCCTTCCTCACGGAGAACCGCGCGACCGCGGACGCGATCCTGGCGGAGTTAGCCGAGGTCGGCGCCAAGTTCGCGCAGGCGCAGCGCCTGATGGAAGAAGGCGGCGAGGCGGGCGAGCGTGGCGATTCCGATCGTCGCGAGGATCGTGATGCCTGGCCTTTGGGCCGGCGCCGGCGCGGCGGCGTGCTGCCCGAGATCCTCGAGGCGCGGCGCGACATCAAGCGCGCGCTCAACGAGCTCGAGGATGCATCACCGGAAGAGCAGGCCCGCATCGCGGCGATCCTGCGCCGGGCGGCCTCGGATATCCGCGGCAAGTCGGGCTGACGATCTGCCCGCGGCCTCCCTGGCAGCGAGAGGCCGCGGGGCAGATGGCCCGCGAGCCGTCAGTGAAGCGTGAAACTGATGCTCGCGCTCGCCGAGGCGGGATTGTTGCTGCTCGAGAGCGAGACCGAGGTCCCGGGACCGCAGGTGATTCCGTTCCCGCAACCGAGCGACTGCGGCCCGGTCCCGTTCTGGGTCACGGGCGGCCCGGTGCCGATCTGCGCCGAGACGGTGTTGCCCGGGGGCAGCACGCTCAGCAGCGTGGGGATGAAGCCGGTCAGCGCGTTGAGCGTGCTCTGGCTGCCGTTGGCGAGTGCGGTCCTGGCCGTGGGAGTCAGGGTCCCGAGCAGTCCTTGCGTCAGGGCCCCGAGAAAGCCCGTGCCGCGCAGATCGCCCATCTCGCGATCGTTCAAGGCGACCGCGTCGCCAAGACCGATGCGATCGGCGCTGAGGACAGCGTCGCCGGCGAAGCATGGGAATGATGAAAAAGTCAAAACGCCGGCAAGGCCGAGAAACGCCAGCTTGCCCGCTGAAACCAGCATGGAAGGCCTCCGTTGCGACACCGGGCCTGAGGGAAATCGGGTGAGCGGGGACCATATCACCGCACCTCGCCGCCGATCCAGAACGGAGACCCCATCAAAAGTTGCAACGGCGATTAAATTTCCGTGATGCTCCACCGGGATCAACATGGAGGATCCCGTGCCAATGTCGGCAAGGCACATCAGGAGCAGCTCGCAGATCGTCGACCGCCTGGAGCAGCATTCCGTTCACTCTAAGGATTCGGAGTCCCGATGACGATGTTGCGGGTGATCGTAAAACTGAAGTGATGCACGATCGTGATATTGATGTGACGCGTGATCACGACGGGATTTACGATCGTCCCCGCGAGGTCGCTCCCGGAGACGCCCGCGCCGCGAAGCTCGTTCAACTGTGCGTCATTGAGCGCAATGCCGTCGATCGCCCCCATGCGGTCGGCAGTGAGGGTCGTATCGCCCGCATTTCCAAGAGAGATGGCTGACAACAAGCCGCCCGCAAAGGCGCCGGCGGCGAAAGCCAGCTTGTGTGCTCGTGTAAGCATGGGACCCTCCCGTATAAAGGTCAGCATGACAGCCTGGAAACAGACAAAAATCCTGCCGTCCGTCGGACGGCAGTCCCTTCACTTGGCTGTTAGACGCGGTCTCAGGGATGCATCCGACATCCGCGGCAGGTCACCCTGACGAGCTGCCTGACGTTGAGACACAGCGGCGGTCTCAGGCAGCTTCCTGCTTCATGGCACTGCCCAGAACAAACACTCAGTGGTTGATGATCGTGGTCCTGGTCACGTTCACCGACACGCTGCCTGAAGGGGCATTGTTATTGGCGGATAGATTGACTGTCATCCCGGCGGGGCAGGTAATCCCGTTGCCACAACTCAGCGTCACCGGCATCGTTGTGCTCGTTCGAAACCCCGTCTGATCATTGAGCTGTGCCTTGACGGTATTTCCCGGCGGCAGCGAGTTCAGAAACGCCTGGAAGGCGCTCCCGAATATGCCGGTGCCACGCAACTCGCTCATCTGCCCGTCATCGAGCGCGATGCCGTCAATCGGGCCGATGCGGGCGGCGTCGAGGCGTGCGTCGCCGGCATTTGCAAGCGAGATCATCGAAAGCAGGCCACCCGCAAATGCGGCGGCGGCCAAAGCCAGTTTGTGTGCCCGTGTCGACATGGGAACCTCCCAAATGAGGATGAACACAACTGCTCCTGCCCGTTACTCGTAACCGAGTCGCCGCGTCGCTCGGGAATCTCTCGATTGCGGCAACCTGATCATCGATGGACCCACCCAACGCCAATGCAGCGTTGTTCCACCGGCAAATCGTCGCCCGCACCCTAACGGCTCAGTGCGGATTCACCGCCGTGATCACGGTCACCTGTCCAGACGACCCGGGGGTGATCTGGTTGCTGCCGAAGATCTTGATGGTCGTCCCCGGCGCGCAGCTGATGCCGTTGCTGCAGCTCAAGAACAGCACACCGGGCCCGTTGAGCGATGCCGTCGGCAGGTGGCCCAGTGCCGCGGAAAGGGCTGCGGTGAAACTCCCGAGAAAACCGGTGCCGCGCAGTTCGCCCATCTGTTGATCGGCCACGGGAACCGCATCGGCGATGCCGATACGGTCGGGGCGGAGGGCAGAGTCATCGGCGAGGGAATGTGACGACGCGGTGATCAAACCGCCGGCAAGGGCAATGGCGAGGAACGCCAGCTTGCGTGCTGGGAGCAGCATGTGAGGCCTCCGTTGTGACACTGGGCCTGGGATGATTGGATGAAGCAGAAGCCTAGCATCCGCCTTCCGGCCAATCCAGTACGGAGACCGCATCAAAAGTTACGAAGAGCACGGTTAGCGTCACACTCAATCGGAAGCAAGGCTGTCCTGCTTCCGATCACTCAGTGCGTGATGGTGAGGTTCACGGCCATATTGCCCGCGGGCGCCGCGTTGTTGGCGTAGAGCGAAACCGACATGCCCGCAGGGCAACTTAAACCGTTTCCGCAACCCAACGATTGCGGCGCGGTTCCGATCCGCATCACGGTCGGCTGATCATTGAGCTCCGCCACAACCAGGTTGATGGCGGGCAGCTCGTCGAGAAATGCCGGAAAGAAGCTTTCCAAAGCGCCGTGCGCACCGCTGGGCGCTGCGCCAGCCATCGAAGCGCTGTCGGATTGCTCCAGGAGCCCGAAGAGCAGGCCGGACAGAGCCGTCTCGAAACCGCCGCCCCGCAACTGGCTCATGGACTGATCCGTGAGCGGCGTGACATTCGCGAGACCGGTGGCCTCGAACAAAGCGCCGACCTCGTCCGCCGATGCGGCGGGTGCGATCAGGAACAAGCCCGAGGCGCAGGCAATGACCGCCAGCGCCAGCTTACGTGCCGGAATGAGCATGAGATGTCTCCGAGCGACTCTGTGAATGACAGGGTGGATCGGCACCCGCTGTTCCACAGTCCTCGGAGCGCCAATCCTTCCGCCCAGCGATAACCGGGATAGGGTTAAGAAAGCCGCTAGAACCGGTCAGGCGCGCTGACACATGTCATGCTGGCGAACCCGCAACGCCAATCCCCATGGATCGCGTTCGAGTTACGAGAAGGCGGGATATCGGAGAGGGCAGGCCGTGCGCCATCGGAAGCAGCCTGGCTGCTTCCGATGGCCGCAGGACCTATTGCTCGCGGTCGAGCGAGTAGCCGGCCGAGCGAACGGTGCGGATCAGATCGAAATCCGCCCCGTCATTGATCGCCTTGCGCAGGCGCCGGATATGGACATCGACCGTGCGCGGCTCGACATAGACGTCGGGACCCCACACCACGTCGAGCAGCTGCTCGCGGGTGAAGACGCGGCCCTGATGCTCCATCAGATGGCGCAGCAGGCGGAACTCCGTCGGCCCCAGATGGATGTCGCGTCCGTTGCGACGCACCCGGTGCGCGATGAGGTCCATCATCAGGTCCTCATATTGCAGATTGTCGCCATCGAGCGCCGGCCGCGAGCGGCGGAGCAGCGCCCGCAGCCGGGCGATCAGCTCGCCGGGGCTGAAGGGCTTGGTGACATAATCGTCGGCGCCGCTGTCGAGGCCGCGAACCTTGTCGGCCTCCTCGCCGCGCGCCGTCAGCATCACCACCGGCACGGCCCGGGTCTCGGGCAGGCGGCGGAGCTGCCGGCAGACCTCGATGCCCGACACCAGCGGCAGCATCCAGTCCAGAAGGACCAGATCCGGCCGGCGTTCCTTGGCGAGGAGAAGCGCCTCCTCGCCGTCACGGGCCTCGATCACCTCGAAGCCTTCGCGCTCGAGATTGTAGCGCAGCAGCGTCACGAGCGCCGCCTCGTCCTCGACCACGAGGACGAGCGGCTTGGCTTGCTGCTTCTGCATCGATTGCGGCCTAGGCGCCGGCGCGTCCGCCGGGCGTGGGTGCGATTGCATAGCTTGTGACATCCCCTTTGGGTCTGGCGATTTCGATCCCGCGACCGTGGACGAGGAAATAGACGGTCTCCGCAATATTTGTTGCATGGTCACCGATGCGTTCGATGTTCTTCGCGATGAACATCAGGTGGATGCAGGAGCCGATGTTGCGCGGATCCTCCATCATGTAGGTCAACAGCTCGCGAAACAGACTGTTGTAGAGCGAATCGACTTCTTCATCGCGGCTCCAGGCGGCGACCGCCCGCTCCGCGTTCTTGTCGACATAGGCGTCGAGAACGTCCTTGATGATGCTCTGCACCAGCTGGCCCATGCGCGGAATCGCCTGCAGCGTGCTCACGGGCTGGGCCTGCGAGATGGCGATGGCGCGCTTGGCGATGTTGGTGGCGTAGTCGCCGATCCGTTCCAGATCGGCCGAGATCTTGAGGGCGGCCACCACCTCGCGCAGATCGGAGGCCATGGGCTGGCGCAGGGCCAGCATCCGCACGGCCATCTCGCCGATCTGATGTTCCAATTCGTCGATGCGTTTGTCGGCCTGGATCACCTTCCCGGCGAGCTCGGCATCCCGGCGCATCAGCGCGTCGGTCGCCGTCTGCAGCTGGACCTCGGACAGCCCGCCCATCTGGGCGATCGTCCGGTTCAGCAGCTTGAGCTCGTCGTCGAAGGACTTGACGATATGTTCCGCGGTCATGTCGCGTCCTGCTCCCTTGGGTCGTTCGGTCTCGATGCCGCTTCGGATCAGCCGAAGCGGCCGGTGATGTAGCCCTGGGTCCGTTGATCCTTCGGGCTGGTGAAGATCTGAGGCGTATCGCCGGTTTCCACCAACTCCCCCAGATGGAAGAACGCCGTGCGCTGGCTGACGCGCGCGGCCTGTTGCATGGAATGGGTGACGATCACGATGGTGAAGTTCTGGCGGAGCTCGTCGATCAGCTCCTCGATGCGGGCCGTCGCGATCGGATCGAGCGCCGAGCAGGGCTCGTCCATCAGGATCACCTCGGGGCTGACGGCGATCGCGCGCGCGATGCAGAGGCGCTGCTGCTGGCCGCCGGAAAGCCCGGTGCCGGGATCCTTGAGGCGGTCCTTGACCTCCTTCAAGAGGCCGGCGCGCTCGAGGCTGGTCTGCACCACCTCTTCCAGCTCGCGCCGGTTGGTCGCCATGCCGTGGATGCGGGGGCCATAGGCCACATTGTCGAAGATCGTCTTGGGGAAGGGGTTGGGCTTTTGGAACACCATGCCGACCCGCGCGCGCAGCACGACGACGTCGAGATCGCGCGCATAGATGTCCTCGTTGTCGAGCGTGATCTTGCCGGTGACCCGGCAATTCTCGATCACGTCGTTCATGCGGTTGAGGCAGCGCAGGAAGGTCGACTTGCCGCAGCCCGAGGGGCCGATCAGCGCCGTCACCTCGTTGCGGCGGATGTCGAGCTCGACATGCTTCAACGCATGTTTGTCGCCGTAATAGACGTTGGCATCCCGGGCCGCGATCTTGATCGGCTCATGGCCCTTGAGGGGCATGCCGGTCGCGGCGGCGGAAGCCGGTGCGGTTGCGAGCGTCACCATCGACATGAAGCGGACCCTTTCCTACCAGCGACGTTCGAAGCGGCGGCGCAGATAGACGGCAATGCCGTTCATCAGCACCAGGAAGACCAGCAGCACCATGATCGCCGCACTCGTCTTCTCGACGAAGCCGCGCTCGGGGCTGTCGGCCCAGAGATAGATCTGCACCGGCAGCACCGTGGCCGCGTCGGTGACGCCGTGGGGCACGCCGACGATGAAGGCGACCATGCCGATCATGAGGAGCGGCGCGGTCTCGCCCAGCGCATGGGCCATGCCGATGATGGTGCCGGTCAGGATGCCGGGCATCGCCAGCGGCACGACGTGATGCGTCACCACCTGCAGCGGCGAGGCGCCGATGCCATAGCCGCCCTCGCGGATCGAGGGCGGCACCGCCTTGAGCGCGGCGCGGGTGGCGATGATGATGATCGGCAGGGTCATCAGCGACAGCACCATGCCGCCGACCAGGGGGGCCGAGCGGGGCAGGCCGAAGAAGCCGATATAGACGGCGAGGCCGAGCAGGCCGAACACGATCGAGGGCACCGCCGCCAGATTGTTGATGTTGACCTCGATCAGGTCGGTCCAGCGGTTCTTCGGCGCGAATTCCTCGAGATAGACCGCGGTCGCCACCGCCAGCGGGAAGGCCAGCGACAGGGTCACCAGCATGGTGAGGAGGGTGCCCACCACCGATCCGGCCACGCCGGCGAGCTCGGGCTCGCGGCTGTCACCAGAGGTGAAGAAGCTCCAATTGAAACCATGCTCGACCCGGTCCTGCTGGCGCAACGTGTCATACCAGCCGATCTGCTTGTCGGAGACGCGGCGCGCGCTTTCCGGCAGATCGCGCGAGATGAAGCCCTTGGCCAGCATGTCGAAGTCGGGACCGATCGGCACCGAGACCGTGACCGTCTGGCCGATCAGCGAGGGATCGGCCTGGACCATCTTGCGGATCTGGGTGTCGGCGCCGGAGCTGATGAGCGCGTTCAGATCGCGCTTGTCCTCGCGGCTGGTGACGTCGGGGAAAAGCTGGCGCAGGCCCTCGCGCAGCAGTTTGGTGTAGTCGGCCTGCATGATCGCGTCGGGATCTTTCGTCCCCGCCGGATCGATCACGGAAGGATCGAGCATCACCTCGAGGCGGACATCGGTGCGATAGAAGGCGCTGTAGCCCTTGCCGATGATGGTGACGAGCAGCGCCCCCAGCATGCCGGTCGCGACCAGCACGGCGAGAATGCCATAGAGGCGGAAGCGCCGCTCGGCCGAATAGCGGCGCTTGAGGCGCGCTTGCGAGAGATCGGGACGCCGGACGGGCATGGCGGGGGCCGTGATCTCAGTCATATCTTTCCCGGTATTTGCGGACGACGTGGAGGGCCACGAGGTTGAGCGAAAGAGTGACGAAGAACAGCATCAGGCCCAGCGCGAAGGCCGCGAGCGTCTTGGGGCTGTCGAACTCCTGATCGCCGACCAGGAGGGTCGCGATCTGCACGGTCACGGTGGTGACGGCCTGGAGCGGGTTGGCGGTCAGGTTCGCGGAGAGGCCGGCCGCCATCACGACGATCATGGTCTCGCCGATGGCGCGCGACACGGCCAGCAGCACGCCGCCGACGATGCCGGGAAGGGCCGCCGGGATCACGACCTGCCGGATGGTCTCGTTCTTGGTGGCGCCCAGGGCCGCCGAGCCGTCGCGCAGGGTCTGCGGCACCGCGTTCATCACGTCGTCGGAGAGCGAGGAGACGAAGGGCACGATCATGATGCCCATGACGAGGCCGGCCGCGAGCGCGCTTTCGGACGCGACCGAGAGGCCCACGGCCTCGCCCATCTCGCGGATGAAGGGCGCCATGGTGAGGGCGGCGAAGAAGCCATAGACCACGGTCGGGATGCCGGCCAGGATCTCGAGCACCGGCTTGATGAAAGCGCGGCCGCGCCGGCTGGCATAGTCCGACATATAGACGGCGACCATCAGGCCGACCGGCACGGCGACGGCCATGGCGATGATCGTGATCAGCAGCGTGCCGGCGAAGAGCGGCACCGCGCCGAAGGCGCCCGAGCTGCCGACCTGGTCGGCGCGCATCGCCGTCTGCGGGCTCCATTGCACGCCGAAGAGGAAGTCCCAGAACGGCACCGCATGGAAGAAGCGCAGCGATTCGAAGAAGAGCGACAGAACGATCCCGACCGTGGTCAGGACCGAGAGGGTGGAGCAGGCGATCAGCAGCACCATGACGATGCGCTCGACCCGGTTGCGTGCGCGCATGGCGGGCACCACGCGGCGCTGCGACCAGCCGAGACCCAGGGTCGCCAGCGCCAGGACCGCGACGGCGAGGGCCGCGAAGCTGATCGATTTGAGGCTCTTATAATGATCGACCGCGGCGACCACGGCCGGGTCGACCGTGCGGTCGCCCACGCCATAGACCGCGATGTTGCGGATGTCGTTGAAGATCAGGCCCAGCTGCGCCTGACCGCTCTCGATCATGGCGACGGGCAGGTCGCGGACGATGATGGTCTCGAGGATGCGCGGCTCGAGGGCGATCCAGAGCGCGAACAGGACCAGCGCCGGCAGGCCGCACCAGAGTGCCACATAGGCACCGTAATAGCTCGGCAGCGAATGCAGCTTCTTCCAATTGCCGCCGGCGAGCGCGATCGAGCGGTTCTTGCCGAGCGTGAAGCCGATGACGGTCAGAAGCAGGAGAGCGGCAAGGATCGCGGTGGTCATGCGCTGGGGACTCCCGGTTTCCTTTCGCTGCTCTCGTTTCGATGCGCCAGGGTCGCCGGCGCCGCGTCGTCATTTGCGCTTCGGGGGTCGGGCGGCCGGTTTCGATCGGATCGAAGCCGGC
>NZ_JBOHKS010000044.1:0-8821 GCF_050729195.1 Hypericibacter sp. | reverse complement strand
GACTAGCACACCCATACTCTATGTCGCCACGCCCAATGGCATTTTTGCGACGTCGAATGGTGGCGGCTCCTGGGTGCACACGACAACCGACAGTCAGGGGCGAGCATTTGAGCCGATTCTCAGTCTCGCGGTCGATCCGCAAGATTCGAACCATCTCATTGCCGGAGCCGGCGCCGCGAGCCGGATCTATGTCAGCACGGATGGCGGCCAGACCTGGCGACGGAAGACGGTCGATTCCACGCAGGGCGCGACCCAGGTCTACGCAGTGGCCATCGACTCGCAATTCTCCAACGAGATTCTTGCCGCCACCGATGACGGGTCGTGGCGCAGCGGCGACAGCGGCGACTCGTTCGAGGCCTATCGGGGCCTCTTCGGCTGCCTTATCACGCACGCTGCGGCGATTGACAGCCAGCATTCGCTCATCCGCTATGCCGGCACCGATTGCGGCCTGTTCAAGACGACCGAAGGGGAGGGCGCTGCGGCGGTATGGACCCATGTCGAGCAGCTCATCTTCGACCAGAGCAGCAGCGGGTCGCATCTCGAAGATGTCATCGGCACCGACCTGACGGCGATCGCGCTCGATCCGGCCCATGCGGACACTCTCTATGTCGGCACGCGCAGCGGCGCGGCCTTCAAGGTCCAAATTTATCAGAATGGCGGCCAGTTCATATCGCCCATGACCTTCAACAATGGATTCGTCGCGGCACCGATCGGGGCGATCGCGCTCGACCCCCAGCAGCCGGGGGTCATCTACGCTGCCACCGCTGGCCAGGGAATCTTCAAGGGCAGCACCACCGGGTGGGGCCGCTGGCTTCCCTTCAGCACCGGCCTCGGTAATCTCCAAGTAACGTCGCTGGCGACCGACGCCGGCAACTCGCGCAAGCTCTATGTCGGCACTGAGAACGGCGTCTACGCTATCGAGCAGAGTTCGGTCCTGCCCCCGGGCCCCGATCTGGCGCTGCATGTCACGGTCACGCAGGGCAAGGCTGTCTCCAGCACGACCGGGCTGCGCACCCTCATCTTTCGGATCACACTCAACAATAACGGCCCGGGCGCCGCGGCGAGCGCGAAGGTCACGACCGCGTTCCTGGCGCCGGGCCTCAAGCCCCTGGCGCGGGGATCCGTCAGTGTGGCCAAGCTGATCTCGAGCTCGGGCCGCTGCGACAGCCGGATCATCAGTTGCGCGGTCGGACCGCTTGCCGTGGGCGCCAGCGCCACGATCACGCTCAGCGTCGATCCGGCGCACGCGATGCACGGCAAGGTGCTGACGGCCAAGATCACAGCCAGCGGCACGGCGGCAAACGATATCTGGGGCGTGCCGGATGCTCATCCGGCGGACAATGAGATTCAGACCCAGGTCCCGATCCGCATTCCGCAGAAGCCGTCCTTCCCTTGATCGACGCTTGTCTCTAGCCCCGCGTCACGGCCGTCAGGTTCATCGTCAGCAGCACGCCCGGCTTCGGCAGCTCGCGCACGCCGATGACGGTGCGCGCCGGGCGATGTTCGCCCATGGCCGCGATATAGGCTTCATTCATGCGTTCGAAATCCGACATCGCCGCGAGGAAGACGTTGATATGCAGGACATGGCCGAGGTCGGAGCCGACCGAGGCCAGCATCACAGCAAAGGATTTGAGGATCTGCGTCGTCTGCGCATGGACATCCGGGCCCGCGAGCTTGTCCGTCGCCGGATCGACGCCGGCCGTACCGCCGATGGTGATGAAGGGACCGACTTTCGCGATGTGATTGTAGGGCCCGATCGGGACCGGCGTGTTGGGCGGTGTCGAGGTTTCCACTTTTCCAGTCATGCCGGCCCCTTTCGGACCTCAGTTCGCGCCAAGTCGCGTTCGTCCACCGGTCAGCCGGTCAATCGACCGCGACGGTCACGCGCAGGAAGGTCGCCGGAATGGACGTGGCATTCTTGTTCGCGCTCTTGTTGTGGGCGTTGAACAGAGCTTCCACCTCCTTCTGCAGATCGGGGACGCGGCCGTTCTTCTCGGCCGCTTCGAAGGCATTCATGGTCGGCCCATAGAACTTCCTGAAGGCATCCGCCAGCTCGGACGGTGGGCGGGGAGAATCGAAGGAGAAACTGTCCCTGACGAAGGTGATATTCTCCTTTGGAATCCCCGCGGCGGCAAATCGCTCGATCACGTTGGCTTCGACACCCCAGGTCATCGGGCTGATGAATCCTTCCGGCGGCGGCGGCGAATAAGCGGCGCTGATCCTCAAGAGTTGCGCGACCAGCGTCGGGTCGTTCGGAATCCAGTTCCCCATGACGATCCGCCCGCCGGGCCGGGTCACGCGCACCATCTCCTTGGCGACGTCGAAGGGCCTGGGCGCGAACATGGCGCCGAAGATGCTGACGACGAGATCGAAAGACCGGTCTTTCAGCTCCTGCAAGTTGGACGCGTCGCCTTCCTGAAACCTGCAGTTGGCGAGACGCTCCTCCTGGGCACGCCTGTTCCCGGCCGCGACGAGGTTGCTCGCGATGTCGACACCCAGCACGTCGGCGCCGAGCCTTGCTTCCGGCAGTGCCGTCGTTCCATCGCCGCATCCGAGATCCAGGACCTTGAGCCCCTTGGTGACTCCGATTCGCTTGACGAGCGCCTCCCCGCTTTCCCGCATGTTCGCGGCAATGCGCGTGAAGTCGCCCTTTTCCCAAAGTGCCTTGTTCGGGTTCATGAGATTCCACTCCTGATTATGTTGAACACTCGGGCCTGCAAACGGCTTCACATCAGCGGGCGAGGCATTATGGGAATATTCGCCGTACCGTCCAGCCGACAGTCCCGGAGACCGCGGGTCCCACACCGGATTGTGATCCGACAGCTGTCAGCCGACCTGCTTCGCGATCTCGCCGGCATAATCGCGGGCGAACTGGCGAAAACCGATCGCCGGCCGGCCGAGCACCCAGGCGATATCCTCATGGATCGGGGCGGTGCCCCGCCGGCGCATGCGCTTGAACAGATTGACGACCAGGTCGGCCCGGAATTCCGAGGCGCCCTCGGCGATCAACATCCGCCGATAGGTCTCCGGCGCAATATCCTCGTAAGAAAAGCGCTTTCCCGTCGCCTCGGAAAGGATCGCCGCGACCTCGGCATGGCTGAGCGCCTCGGGGCCCGTCAAAACATAAGCCTTGCTGTCATGTCCGGGCTCGGTCAGCGCCTTGATCGTCACCGCCCCGATGTCGCGGATGTCGACGAAGGGGAGGCGCGCCTCGCCGGCCGGCAACCGGAGGACCCCGCCGGGACAATAGGTGATGAAGTTCTGGCTGAACCATTGGGGCCGGATCAGCACATGCCCGAGCCCCGACCGGGCGAGCTGAAGGTCGCCCTTGCCGTGGGTGCTGATCAGGGGATCGGGCGATTCGGCATCGGCGGAGGCGGCGGAAAGCCGCGCGATCATCCGCACGCCGGCCCGTCCCGCGGCCTCGATGACATTGGCCTGCAAGGCCAGCTGCTCGGGATGCTCGAAGGAAATCAGGAAGACCGCGTCCACCCCCGTCATGGCGGCATCGAGCGAAGGGATGTCGGCGAAAGAGCCCAGCACGATCTCGACGCCCGCCCTGGGCAGCTTCGCTGCATTGTCGCGGCGCCGCAACAGGGCCCGCACCGGCCGCCCGGCGGCGGCGAGCTGGCGCGTGACCTCGCTGCCGGTGTTTCCGTTGGCGCCGGTGACCAGGATCATCGAGGATCCTCCTCCCCGGAAAGATCGGCCGCCATGTCATCCCGCTGGCTGCACCGCGGCGGCAACCTGTCCGGCACGATACGCTCGATCATTGAGACGGTCGCCCGGCCCGATTCGCGATCGAGAGTAAGGTGGAGACCCCGGGTGTCATCGCAGCCAGCCGAGCGACCGATACCAATCGACCGCATCGCGCGCCGACTCCTGGACCGGCCGCACGGCGAGGCCCAGTTCCTTCCAGGTCGGAGCCGGGTCGAAGAACATGGAGCGGCGCGTCAGGCGCACCCCGGTCACCGTTGCCAACGGCACCTCGCCGGTGACGTGCGTTGCCCACTGCTCGCTGCAGAAGGCGACCGCCATGGCAACCGAATGGGGCACCGTCCAACGCGGTAGGGGCCGTCCGATCAGCTCACCCAGAACGCCCAGCCAGTCCGCCAGCTGGTAATTATGCCCACCCAGCAGGTAGCGTCGTTCGGGCTTTCCTTTCCGCATGGCCGCGATCATGCCGGTGGCGACATCGCGGGCATCGACCAGATTGAGGCGGCAGTTCAGGTAAGCCGGCAACTCGCCGCGACAGAAAGCGAGCGCCAGGCGTGTGGGCGGCGTCAACAGCCGGTCGCCCGGGCCGATGGGCAGGGTCGGGCAGACCAGCACCACCGGGGCGCCTGCCGCGGCCAGTTGCCGAACGGCGGCATCAGCGCGGAACTTGCTCATGCAGTAGGGCCCGATGATGTCGCTCTCTTTGAGTTCCAATTGTTCGACCGGGCCGCCGCTGAAGCCGGCTGGCGTGAGTATGCTCTCGGTGCTGGTGTGCAGCACCCGCTCCGCGCCATTGTCGAGCGCAGCGTGGATGGTGTTCATCGCACCCTGGTGATTGATGGCGTCGAACTCGCGCACGTTGCGGCGCCAGAGGTTCGGATCGGCCGCCAGGTGATAGACATGCCGGCAATTGCGCGTCGCCTGGACGAGGGCCGCTTTGTCGCGGATGTCGGCGCTGACCACCTCGACGCGATCCAGCGGCAGGTGGCCCACATCCGCGCCGGGCCGCTCCAGCACGCGCACCTCCTCGCCTTCGGCGAGCAACGCCGACACGAGATGGGAGCCGATGAAACCTGCCCCACCCGTGACCAGGTTCATGCCGGGCTTCCCCGGCCGGCAAGATCGGCCACCATATCGTCCAAATGGCTGCGCCGCGGCGGCGACCTTTCCTGCGTGATGCGTTCGATCATTCTGACCGCCGCCCGATTCAGCGGACAAGGAAAGTTGCCGGCGAGCCGCACCAGATGGCCGTTGTAAGCCTCGATCTCCGTCTCGCCGTGGCCGACATCCGGCGCCATCGAACAATAGGTGCCGCGCAGCGAGGGTCGAAAGAAGTTCGCCATCAGCGTGGGAAGGCCCGGAGTCCGCAGAATCCTGACGACCGTGTCCGGATGAAACGGGCCGATCTTCGCCAGCGCCAGCCCGGCGCGACGCAGAATGGCGTGGTTCTCCAGCAGCAGGCCGAAGAACAATCGCTTGGCGAGGGAGTCGGTCAACAGCGCGGCATTGTCGACGCCGGCCGCGGCGGCCAGGGGCGAGATGGCGGCGTTGTACATCAGCTTGGCCGCCTTGAACGGCCGCACGTCCTCCACCAGCTCGACCTCGAACAAAACGCTCTGCCGCAATCCTTCGGCGAGCGCGCGCAGCTCGTCGCGTTCCTCAGCCGTTGCCGGCCGCCGCGCGCCCAGATGCAGGCGGCCCGGACGGGTGATGCGGGTAAAGGGACGCTCGCGGTCGCATTCTGAGACGAAGGAGGCAATGCCCTCGGCCGCGAAATCGTGGCTGTCGAGCGGAGCGTCGTAACCGTTCTGTACGGGAACCAGGTGGCGCAGGGTGGCGAGGCGCGCGAGAACGGCGGGATTATCGTAGGTCTTCGTGCAGAGCAGGATGATCGCGTCTGCCGGCGGCCGCCAATCGGTGAAGGCGACGAAAGGCAGTTTCACCGACAGCCGGCCGGCGACCCCGAGCCCGTCCGCCCGTCCGGCGGCGAGTTTCGCCGGGTTCCGTTCGACCAGCGTGACGTCCCAGCCGGCATGAGCCAGCGACCAGGCCAAGGCGATGCCGATGCCGCCAGCGCCGACGACGTGGACCTGAGGTTTCAAGAGACCCCCTCAGACTCGAGTTCGCCGCTGAGAACCATCATTTGCTGCCAACCGACCCTCGATGCGTTGCCCGCTTGCAATGTTAGTGACGCGCCGGAGGCCGAACCAGGAGAATCGTCGCCCGTGATCCTGCATGTGACATGGCGCGAAAAGACAAGGCCGCGATGCGCCAAAGCTCGTAATCCCCGGCTTCACGCGCGGCGCGGCCGGCCCGACGCGATGAGATGGGCCAGCGCCAGCACCGCCACGAGCCCGCCGGCAATACCCAGCGCCTCGATCCCGTACCAGCCGAGGATGCGCGACCCGACCGCCGACCCCACCGTGATGCCGATATAGATCATGGCGGCGTTGATCGAGAGCACGATGCCGACGGCCTGGGGGGCGAATTGCGCGACTCGCGCCTGCTGCGGCGCCATGAAGGCGAAACTGAAGGCCGACCAGGTGGCGATGACGATCGCCAGCTCGAGGAAGGTCAGCGGGATGATCGAGAAGAACGGCATGATCGCGATCTGCGCGATGCAGATGAGGATCAAGGTGCGCCGCGGGCCGATGCGATCGGCAAGAACGCCGCCCACCAGGTTACCGATCACCGCACCGATGCCATTAAGCACGAGGAAGCCGGTGCGGATCTCGGGGTCGGATCCGACCGAAGCCTCGATGACGGGCCCGAAGAAGGTGAAGACCATATAGAGCGCGGTGATCATGGTCGCGGTGAAGGCGGTCGCGAACAGGGTGCGGCGGTCTCCCAGTGCGGCGAGGATCGTGCCAAGGCCCGCTGCCTGGAAGCGGACATCGCGGGGCACGGCGAGGAACATCACGCCGGCGCCGGCGGCCGCGAGGACGGCCACGACCCAGAAGGTCGTCGCCCATCCATAATGATAGGAGACCCAGGCGCCGAAGGGCGTGCCCACGACCTGGGCGATGGTACCGCCGGTGAAGACTGTCGCCAGGGCCTTGCCCCGGCGCTCGGGCGTGCTGAGGGCGACCGCGATCCCAGCCGCGATGGGCGTGAACATGGAGCCGCCCAGCGCCACCAGGACGCGCGAGGCGGCCAGCATGAACAGGCTGGCGGAGAGTGCCGACAGGACGGTGCCAAGGCAGAAGATCGCCAACGCCATGACGAGCACGACGCGCCGCGGCAGCGTGCCGGTGATCGCCCCCGTGATCGGCGACAGCACGGCATAAGCCAGCGCATAGGTCGTCAGCACGACGCCGGCGTCGGCCTTGGCGATGCCCAACCCGTCGGCGATCGGCGAGATGATGCCGACGATGACGAAGGCGCCCATGCCGACGATGAAATTTCCGAAGGCGAGAAAGGCCAGAACCACGCCTTCGCCAGACCGGCCTGTCACCGCAACGCCCACCCGTGATGCCCCAAGGGGGTTCAGATGAACGGTTTCGGGGGGAGGGTCAATCGGAAAGGGGAGACGCCGACATGGCGAAAAGAATCCACGGCCCCTCCCATGCCGGCTTCGCCGGCGAGTCAAAAAACTGAGCGGGCGAAGCCCGCGGGCGGGAGGGGCGGCGAGCGCAGCGAGCGGGGAGGGGAATGCATGCTGCGCGCTCGAGTGTGCGGCACCCCTCCCCCTACCCCCTCCCGCTGGGGCGTGGAGACATTTTCAGGTCAGCTCGCGAGGAACTCGCGCACGGCACGATGGAACGCGTCGGGCATTTCCCAAAAGACCATATGGCCGGTGGGGACCTCGACATAGCGCGCGGACTTCATGCGCTGGACCAGGCGCCGCGAGAGCTCGGGACGCGTGAGGATATCGAACTCGCCGGCCACGACGAGCGCCGGATGGCGGATCTCGTGGACGCGGTCGAGCGTGTGGTGGCCGCGGCAAGCGGCGGCCGCGGCGGCAAAACCTTCGAGCGGCGGCGCCGGCATTTCGAGAAAGGCCTTCACCGTCTCGGGCTTGCGCGTGAGGTAGCCGGGCGAGAAGCAGAACAGCAGAAGGCTCTCGACGATGTGCTGGCTCTGGCCGTGCCCGGCCAAGGCGATCCAATGATTGAGCAACTCGGTGACGAAGATATCGCGCTCGGCCCAGCTGTTGGTGATCACCAGCCGCTGGATGTCCTCGGGGTGACGCAAGGCCCATTGCTGGCAGATCGCCCCGCCCATCGAGGAGCCCATCGCCGTGACGGGACCGAGCTCTAGATGCCGGGCGAGATCATGTGTGTCGTCCGCCATCTGCTCGATGCTGTAGGGACCCGGCGGCGTGGCGCTGCGGCCGATCCCGCGATTGTCGAACACGACCACGCGGTGATCGCGCCCGAACTCCTCGATCTGCGCCGCCCAGGAGCTGCGGTCGTCGCCGAGACCGGCGACCAGCACCATCGGCGGGCCCTTGCCATGGGTCTCGTAGGCAATCTCGACGCCGGCGCTGGTCCGGATCGTTCCGCTGTCGGCCGGTCCGCTCATGGATGCCCCTCCCCTCCGATGATTGCGCGACGGGGAACAGGATGCATGGACACATTCCTCCTGTCACCCCCGCCCTGCTGTCGCCCCCGGTTTCTACGGGATGACGAAAGAAGTGCTGCCGTTGACGCCCTGGCGAGGCCGGGCGCACCATCCGGCCCTGGAAGTTCGGGCATCGCATCCTTGCGCAGGAAAGCCCGTCGAAACCCGGGGGACATGGTCATGAAGCGGATTCTGGCTCTGATGCTGGGTGCGGTTCTCGCGCTGGCGGCGGGCATCGCGGCGCCGGTGACGGCGACGGCCAAAACCAACCTGTGGGAGACGCTGCCGCGGCCGGCGGCGATGCCGACGCCGGTGCGCAGCGGTTATGCACCGGTCGATGGCGTGCAGATCTATTACGCGGTCTATGGCCATGGCGCGCCGGTGATCCTGCTCCATGGCGGGCTCGGCAATGCCGATTACTGGGGCAACCAGGTGCGCGAGTTCGCCAGGCATTACCAGGTGATCGTGATGGACAGCCGCGGCCATGGCCGCAGCACCCGCGACGCGCAGCCCTATGGCTATCACCTGATGGCGACCGACG
>NZ_JBOHKS010000043.1:0-8195 GCF_050729195.1 Hypericibacter sp. | reverse complement strand
AATTCCCGCTTGGCTGCTATGGAAAGCCCATGTTTTCGCGGCGCATCATACGCATTAGCGGCCCGGCATACGCCTGAGCTTCGGCTCGGCGCAAGACCGGGATTTTCCTGTTCATCCGCGTTTCCGCGCCGTTCACGAGCCAAATCAGAGCATTCATGTCCGAAAAGCCGCAAAAGTCCGATTCCGCCGACTATTCCAAGACCCTGTTCCTGCCGCAGACGGAATTCCCGATGCGTGCCGGGCTGCCCAAGCTCGAACCCGAAATCCTCAACCACTGGAACAAGATCGGCCTCTACGAGAAGTTGCGCGAGAGCGCGCGCGGCCGCGCCAAATTCGTGCTGCATGACGGCCCGCCCTACGCCAACGGCAACATCCATATCGGCCATGCGCTCAACAAGATCCTGAAGGACACCGTCAACCGCACCCAGCAGATGCTGGGCAAGGACGCCAACTACGTTCCGGGCTGGGACTGCCACGGCCTGCCGATCGAATGGAAGATCGAGGAGAAATATCGCGC
The DNA here is from genome assembly GCF_050729195.1 of Hypericibacter sp. Lineage (NCBI taxonomy): Bacteria > Pseudomonadati > Pseudomonadota > Alphaproteobacteria > Rhodospirillales > Dongiaceae > Hypericibacter > Hypericibacter sp. The sequence goes on along the minus strand of NZ_JBOHKS010000043.1, from coordinate 7,678 downwards.
CGCCGGCAAGGACAAGGACGCGGTGCCGGTGGTCGAGTTCCGGCGCGAATGCCGCGACTTCGCCGAGCATTGGATCGGGGTGCAGCGCGAGGAGTTCAAGCGGCTGGGCGTCGAGGGCGACTGGGCCCATCCCTACACCACCATGGCCTATTTCGCCGAGGCGCAGATCGTGCGCGAAATCGGCAAGTTCCTGATGAATGGCGGGCTCTTCCGCGGCTCGAAGCCGGTGATGTGGTCGGTGGTCGAGAAGACCGCCTTGGCCGAGGCCGAGGTCGAGTATCACGACCATGTCTCGAACACGATCTATCTGCGCTTCCCAATCATCCGCTCGAACCTGCCGGCGCTGGCGGGCGCCGGGGCCGTGATCTGGACCACCACGCCCTGGACCATCCCCGCCAACAGGGCGATGGCCTATGGCAACGAGATCGACTATGTGCTGATCGAGGTAGTCGCGGTCGCGGAAGGGGCCTTGGCGAAGCCCGGCGACAAGCTTCTCGTGGCGGCAGCATTGCGCGCCGAGTTCGAGAAGGCCGCCCGGATCACGGAAGCGAAGACGATCTGGTCGGGCAAGGGCGAGGCGCTCGCCGGCACTGTCGCGCGCCATCCGCTGGCGGGCCAAGGCTATGAGTTCGAGGTGCCGCTTCTGGCGGGCGGCTTCGTCACCACGGAGCAGGGCACGGGGCTCGTGCATATGGCGCCCGGCCACGGCGCCGACGACTATGAGCTGGGCATCGCACATGGCATCGAGGTGCCACAGACGGTCGACGAGGATGGCAGCTATTTCCCGCATGTGCCGCTCTTCGCCGGCAAGCGCGTGCTGCGTCCCGACGGCAAGAAGGGCGATGCCGATCCGGCCGTGATGGCGGCTCTGGCCGAAGCCGGCCATCTCCTGGCCAGGGACAGGCTCACCCATTCCTATCCGCATAGCTGGCGCTCGCGCGCACCTCTGATCTTTCGCAACACGGCGCAATGGTTCATCTCGATGGAGAAGAACGATCTGCGCCGCACGGCGCTCGCCGCGATCGACGAGACTCGTTTCGTGCCGCCGCAGGGCCGCAACCGGATCTATTCGATGATCGAGAGCCGGCCCGACTGGTGCATCTCGCGCCAGCGCGCCTGGGGCGTGCCGATCGCCATCTTCGTGGACAAGCGCACCAACGAGCCCTTGCGCGACCAGAAGGTGGTGGACCGCATCGCCGAGGCCTTCGAGAAGGAGGGCGCCGACGCCTGGTTCGCCAGCCCGCCCGCGCGCTTCCTCGGCAACGAGCACAATCCCGAGCATTTCGAGCAGGTCACCGACATCGTCGATGTCTGGTTCGATTCCGGCTCGACCCATGCCTTCGTGCTCGAATCCGGCAAATGGGATCTGAGCTGGCCGGCGGATGTCTATCTCGAGGGCTCGGACCAGCATCGCGGCTGGTTCCATTCCTCGCTGCTGGAGAGCTGCGGCACGCGCGGCCGGGCGCCCTACAACACTGTCATCACCCACGGCTTCACGCTCGACGAGCAGGGCCGCAAGATGTCGAAGTCCCTGGGCAACGTGCTGGCGCCCCAGGAGGTGATGAAGCAGTACGGCGCCGACATCCTCCGCCTCTGGGTCGCGATCGGCTGCGACTATGCCGAGGATCAGCGCATCGGCAACGAGGCGCTCAAATTCGTCGCCGACCATTATCGCCGCCTGCGCAACACCTTCCGCTATCTGCTGGGCGCGCTCGACGGCTGGAGCGAGGCCGAGCGGGTGGCGCCGTCGCAGATGCCGGAGCTGGAGCGCTGGATCCTCCATCGCCTGGCCGAGCTCGACCGGCAGGTGCGCATAGCCGCCGACAATTACGACCTCCATAGTGTCTATATGGAGTTGCATAACTTCTGCGCGGTCGATCTCAGCGCCTTCTATTTCGACATCCGCAAGGACGCGCTCTATTGCGACGCGGCCCGGAGCCTTCGCCGGCGGGCGATTCGCACCGTGCTGCATGAGCTTTTCTCCTGCCTCACCGTCTGGCTGGCGCCGGTGCTCTGCTTCACGACCGAGGAGGCCTGGCTGCAGCGTTCCTGGAAGGACGGGGCGTCGAAGCCCGAGGAGGAAAGCATCCATCTGCGCCTCTTCCCCGAGATTCCCGCGAACTGGCGCGATGGCGGGCTGGCCGAGCGCTGGGCAGGCTTGCGCGATCTGCGCCGCGTCGTCACCGGCGCCCTCGAGATCGAGCGCGCGGAGAAGCGCATCGGCTCGAGCCTGCAGGCCCATCCCACGATCTATCTGACGGCCGAGCTGAAGCAGCTTTGCGACGGACTCGACCTGGCGGAGATCAGCATCACCTCCTTCGCGACCCTGATCGTGGGGCCGGCGCCCGCGGGCGCCTTCACCCTGCCTGACGTGCCCGATGTCGGCGTGACGGTCGGGCTGGCCGAGGGCGAGAAATGCGAGCGTTGCTGGCGCCAGGTGCCCGACCGCGGCGTCGATCCCCATCATCCCCTGCTTTGCGGCCGTTGCGCCGACGCTGTGTCGGCTGGGACGGCTGCCTGAAATGTGGCGATGGGGGGCTTTGGGCGCGGTCCTGGTCATCATCCTGGACCAGATCTCCAAATGGGTGATCCTGACCCAGGTCATGGATCCGCCGGCGACCATCCCGGTTTTGCCCATTTTCGACCTGGTGCTGGCCTGGAACCGGGGCGTCAGCTTCAGCATGTTCTCCAGCGACGCCGCCCATACCCCCTATCTCCTGGCCGGATTCGCGGTTTTGGTGGCCGCGGTGCTGGGATTTTGGCTCAGCCGGGTCAAAACCCCGCTGCCGGCCTGGGGCCTGGGGCTGGTGATCGGCGGGGCGCTGGGCAACGTGATCGACCGATTGCGCTTTGGTGCCGTGATCGATTTCCTGTATTTTCATTATGCAGGATGGGGTTGGCCGGCCTTCAATGTGGCCGACAGCGCCATCACAGTGGGCGTCGGGCTGTTGCTCATCGACGGCTTGTTTGGCAAAGTCCGGCCGGCAAAATAAGGAACCGCCCGTTTTGGGGGGACGATTGATTGATGACAAAGAGTGATGCCCTTCGCGCTTGCGGCGCGCTGCTCCTGCTGGCCGGCCTCTCCGGCTGCGATTCGGCCCGCGAGATCTTCGGCTACAACAAGCAGGCGCCGGACGAATTCCAGGTTTATGCCCGCGCGCCCTTGAGCCTGCCGCCCGATTACAATCTGCGTCCGCCGGCGCCGGGCGCGCCGCGCCCGCAGGAAGGCACGCCCCGCGACCAGGCGGCCTCTGCCGTGTTCGGCGACTATGCCTTCGGCGGCAGCCTCGGCCAGGCGCTGGGCGAACCCCAGGACACGACCTCGATCGGCGAGAAGGCGTTCCTCCAGAGCGCCGGCGCCACCGGCATCGATCCCTCGATCCGCCAGACCATCGATGTCGAGACCGCGGCCCTGATCGAGCAGGACCAGACGCTGATCGACCGGCTGATCTTCTGGCGCGAGGCGGGCGTGCCCGGCACCGTGGTCGATCCGACCAAGGAGCAGCAGCGCCTGCAGGAGAATTCGGCGCTGGGTCTGCCGGTCACGACCGGCGAGACGCCGACGATCGAGCGCAAGAAGAAGGCGCTGCTCGAAGGCATCTTCTAGACGCCGGAGAAACGCCTGCGGCGCCGACGCCGAGCGACGCCTGTCCCCTTTTCATTCATTGGCCGCGTGAGGCGTCGTATGTCGAATCGATCCGACCGTGAGGCCCGCTTTCGCGGCGCCGGCCGCGCGAGCCGGGCGATCCTGGGCCTGCTGCTGCTGATCGGCGCGCTCGCGGGCTTTGCCGTATCCGGCGAGGCCAAGGTCTTCAGCCCCGAGACCTTCACCCTCGAGAATGGTCTTCAGGTGGTGGTGATCACCAGCCGGCGCGCGCCGGTCGTGACCCAGATGGTGTTCTACAAGGTCGGCGGCGCCGACGAGACGCCCGGCAAGAGCGGGCTCGCCCATTTCCTCGAGCATCTGATGTTCCGCGGCACCAAGACCTACGGCGCCGGGCAGTTCTCGACCATCGTGGCGCGGCTCGGCGGCAATGAGAACGCCTACACCACCGCCGATTACACCGCCTACCACCAGGCGGTCGCGATCGAGGCCCTGCCCAAGGTCATGGAGCTCGAGGCCGACCGCATGGCCAATCTGGTGCTCGACAAGAAGACGGTCGATACCGAGCGCGAGGTCATCCTCGAAGAGCGCCGCATGCGCATCGACAACAATCCGGGCGCCCAGCTTTCCGAGATGCTGAACGCGGTGCTCTATCTCAATCACCCCTACCGGGTCCCGGTGATCGGCTGGGAGCAGGAGATGGAGGGGCTGAACGCCGACGACGTGCAGGATTTCTACGGGCACTGGTATGCGCCCAACAACGCGATCCTGGTCCTGTCGGGCGACATCTCGGCGGCCGAGGCGAAGCCGCTGGTCGAGAAATATTATGGGCCCGTCGCGCGCCGCGACGTGCCGGTCCGCCATCGCCCGACCGAGCCGCAGCAATTCGCGCCACGCCGCGTGACGCTCGAAAGCGCCAGCGTGCAGCAGCCCTCCTGGGTGCGCAGCTATCAGGCGCCCAGCTATGCAGGGCCGAAGAAGGACCAGCCCTATGCGCTCGAGGTGCTGGCCCAGATCCTCGGCGGCGACAGCAATGCCCGGCTCTATCGCCATCTGGTGGTCGAGCAGAAGCTCGCTGCCGGCGTCTGGAGCAACTATGACGGCGACCGCGTCGATCTCGGCAGCTTTACCTTCGCCGCCACGCCCAATCCGGGCGGCAAGCTCGACGCCATCGAGGCCGCGATCGATCGGGAGATCGCCGATCTTCTCGCCAAGGGCGTCACCGACGAGGAAGTCGCCCGCGCCAAGGCCTCGCTCGTCGATGGCGCGGTCAAGGCGCGCGACAGCCTGATGGGTCCCGCCAAGGCACTGGGCTCGGCGCTGGCGGTGGGGTTGACGGTCGACGATGTCGAGAACTGGCCCGACCGTATCGCGGCCGTGACGCGCGAGCAGGTCGAGGACGCCGCCAAGTCGGTCTTCGACATCAACCAGTCCGCGACCGGCCTGCTGATTCCAGCACCGGGTGCGGCCACCACGGCCCCGACCGGGGCTCCGCCCGTGCCGCTCGAAGGGGTGACGCCATGAGGCGCGTCATGAAGACGATCATGCGGCCCCTGGCCCTCCTGTCGCTGCTGACGGCAACTTTCCTCGCCTGGACCGCGCCGGGCGCATCGGCCGCGGTCACGATCGAGCGGGTGGTCAGCCCCGGCGGCATCGAGGCTTGGCTGGTCGAGGATCATTCCATCCCGCTGATCGCCATCCATCTGGCGTTCCGCGGCGGCACGGCCGCCGATCCGGCCGAGAAGAACGGCCTGGCCACGCTGGTCTCGGGCCTGCTCGACGAAGGGGCTGGCGATCTCGATTCGCAGAGCTACCAGCGCAAGCTCTCCGACCTCTCGATCGATCTCAAATTCGACGCCGGGCTGGACGAGTTCCGCGGCTCGATGCGGACCCTGACCCAGAATCGCGACCAGGCCTTCGAGCTCCTTCGGACGGCGCTGGCCGAGCCGCGCTTCGACGCCGAGCCGGTCGAGCGCGTCAAGGGGCAGATCCTCACCATCATCGCCGGCGATGCCGACGATCCCGACGAGATCGCGCAGCGGGTCTGGTGGCAGACCGTGTTCCCCGATCACGGCTATGGCCGCGATCCGCTGGGCTCGCCCGACACGCTGGCGCGCATCGACCAGGACGACCTCAAGGGCTTCACCAAGGGCCATTTCGCCAAGGACCGGCTGCTGATCGGCGTGGTCGGCGACATCTCGCCGGCGGAGCTGGCGCCGCTCTTGGACAAGACCTTCGGCGGCCTGCCGGCGACGGGCATGGCCGACACGGTGCCGAAGGCGACCTTGAGCGGAGCGGGCAAGACCATCGTCGTGAAGAAGCCGGTGCCGCAGAGTGTCATCCTCCTGGGCGGTCCCGGCATCGATCGCAGCGACCCCGATTATTATGCGGCGGCGATCCTGATGGATGTGCTGGGCGGGGGCTTCGGCTCGCGTCTCACCCGCGAGGTGCGCGAGGATCGCGGGCTCGCTTATTCGATCGGCGCCGATCTGGCGAGCTATGACAAGGCGTCCCTGGTGGTGGCCCAGACGGCGACCCAGAACGAGCGCGCCAAGGATTCGATCGCGGTGATCCGTCAGGTCTGGGGCGACCTCGGCAAGGACGGCCCGACCCAGGCGGAGCTCGACGATGCGCGCTCCTATATCCTGGGCTCCTATGCGCTCCATTTCACCAACAGCCTCGCCATCGCCTCGAGCCTGGTCTCGCTGCAGCTCGATCATCTGCCGATCGACTATCCGCAGCAGCGCACCGCGCTCTTCAACAAGGTGACGCTCGAGGATATGAAGCGGGTCGCCAAGCGCCTGCTCGATACCGCGGTCCTCACCTGGGTCGTGGTCGGCCAGCCGGTGGGCCTGTCCGACACGCCCTGATGGGGGCCGCGCGCCCTTGCGAGCCGGCTGATACCGGCCGGCGCCCATGCTATCCTCGCGGCCGAATCTGAAGGCCGCCGGAGACATCGAGTTCCATGCCGCTGTTCGAGGTCGTGCACCGCACCCGTTACCGCTATGCGCGGCCGGTCACCTTCGGCGAGCATCGGGCGCTGCTGCGGCCCCGCGACAGCCACGATCTGCGCCTCCATGACATCGCGATCACGATCGAGCCCAAGGCGCGGCTGCGCTGGATGCATGACGTCTTCTCCAATTCGATCGCGCTGATCGAGTTCCTGGAGCCGGCTGCCGAGCTCTCGGTCGAGAGCCGGCTGGTGATGGAGCGGTTCGACGATGGCAGCGCCACCGAGGAGATGCCGCGCGGCGAGAAGATCGCGACCTACCCCTTCACCTATCCGGAAGCCATCCGGCGCGACCTCGGCGGCACCGAGCGCCGGCATTACGACGATCCCAAGGGCGATGTCGCCGCCTGGGCGCGCCAGTTCGAGGCCGGCGCCTATGACAGCGCGGCCCTCCTGATGAGCATGATGCTGGCGATCAACTCGACCTTCAACTACCGCGAGCGCTACGAGCACGGCACCCAGTCGCCGACCGAGACGCTGGCCCTCCATTCCGGCACCTGCCGCGATTTCGCGCTCTTCATGATGGAGGCGGCCCGCTCGCTGGGCTTCGCCGCGCGCTTCGTGACGGGCTATCTCTACGATCCCGCGGCCGACGGCGAGGTCTCGGGCTTCCGCGGCGCCGGCGCCACCCATGCCTGGCTGCAGATCTTCCTGCCGCTCTCGGGCTGGGTCGAATATGACCCGACCAACGGACTGGTCGGGGGCCGCAACCTGATCCGCGTCGGCGTGGCGCGCGATCCCTCCCAGGCGATTCCGCTCGCCGGCACCTATGGCGGCACCGCCGCCGACAGCCTCGGCATGGAGGTCGAGGTCAAGGTGCATGCGCTCGGGCAGGATCGGACCGACTTGTAAGCAAGTCGGTTCGTGAATCCTTCCCGATCTTCAAAGAAGCAGCGACTGATTCACGCCTCAAGCGAAAGGCTTGAGGCGATCAGGCGCTATGCGGGCGACCGCTGAGACGGCCGGCGCGATCGAGGCTCAGCTCCGGCCGAAGAATTCCTTGGTGACCAGGTCGCCGATCTCGTTGAGCTCGCGCTGGACCCAGTCCATGGCCTCGTCCATGC
>NZ_JBOHKS010000042.1:0-4543 GCF_050729195.1 Hypericibacter sp. | reverse complement strand
CCGTCAAGCAGACGCCGCAGACCACCTACGGCGTCACCAAGGCGATCGGCGAGCTGCTGGTCAACGACTACAGCCGCAAGGGCTTCATCGACGGGCGCTCGGTGCGGCTGCCGACCATCATCATCCGGCCCGGCAAGCCCAACAAGGCGGCCTCGAGCTTCGCCAGCGGCGTGTTCCGCGAGCCGCTGAGCGGTGTCGATTGCGCGCTGCCGGTGACGCTCGACGCGGTGATGCCGGTCTCCGGATATCGCACGGCGGTCGAGAACATGATCCGGCTCTATGAGCTCCCCGCCGAGAAGCTTGGGCCTGACCGCGCCGTGGGCCTGCCCAGCCTCGACGTCACGGTCGGCCAGATGGTCGACAGCCTCAAGCGCGTCGCCGGCAACCGTCCTCTCGGCGAGATCACCGTGGCCCCCGACCCCTTCATCCAGAAGATCGTCGCCGGCTGGCCGGTCGCGACGAACTTCAAGCGCGCGACGAGCCTGGGGCTGGCTGCGGACGAGACGCTCGATCCGATCGTGCGCGGTTATATCGAGGATTTTCTCGGCGGGTGACAGCAAGTGCTCTGTTCCAATCCTCCCGATCATTGATCGGCTCGCCAATCATCGTCCCTGCCCGGTCGCGCTAGGAACGAGGTCTCTCCCATCCGCCCAGCGACTTAAGGTCGGCTGCCGGCTTCCCATGTGAGGCAGCGACGGTGACCCTGTGCGATCACATTTGCGCGGCGATGATGAACGTCCTGAAAGAATCCGGCGCCGACGACCCCGCGAATGACATAGCATTCGAGCCGGATTTTTCTCTCGTCACGCATCCGGATCACGCCCGTGGGCCCAGCTGGGGCTCGCGCCGTTACGACAAGGGGAGATTGACGCCATGCCGGACGATGCGCCCGAATTCGTTGGCCCCGCGGAAGCCCTGAAGAGCGCGGATTATGAGCGCGTCGCCCAGAAGCTGAGTTGCGAGACCGCCGCCATTCGCGCGGTCGCCGAAGTGGAATCGGGCGGGCGCACCGGCTTTCTGCCGGACAAGCGTCCCAAGATCCTGTTCGAATCGCGCTGGTTCCATAAGTTGACCAAGGGCCGGTTCGATCGGCAGCATCCCGATATCTCCACGGCGGTCTGGGTCAGGAACTACAAGGGCGGTGCTGCCGAATATGACCGGCTGCGGGCGGCGATCGCGCTCGATCGCGGGGCAGCGCTCAAATCGGCGAGCTGGGGCATGTTCCAGATCCTCGGCGTCAATCACAAGGTCGCGGGCTTCCCCGACGTCGAATCCTTCGTCGATGCGCAATGCCAGTCCGAAGGCGCGCATCTCGATGCCTTCGCCAGTTTCGTGCTCAGCAACAAGCTCGACGACGAGCTGCGCGATCGGCGCTGGGCGGACTTCGCGCGCGGCTATAACGGTCCCGGTTATGCGGAGAATCGCTACGACACGAAACTGGCCGATGCCTATGCGAAATATGCCAGCGGTCATGTCACACCCTCGGTGCTCGCGATCCAGAATGCGCTGAACAGGCAGGGTGCCGCGATCGAAGCGGATGGCAAGTCGGGCCCCGATACCCGCACCGCGATCCGCGAGTTCCAGCGCCAGGCGGGTCTGCCGATTACCGGCATCGCCGGTCCGGAGACCCTCGCGGCGCTGGGCCTGTCCGAGACCCATGATCCGGTCGCCACCTCGGCGGCGCTGAACGGGAAATAGGAGCGAGGGTCTTTCGGGGAGAGCGGTAACAGGGACGGGGCAACCATGAACAGCGATCAAGATCCGCCGGGCGCGTCGTCATCGGGCCGGAAGGAAGCTCTGGAGATCGACGAGGATCGCCTGGAGCTTCTCGAACGGCGCCTGGCGGAGGCAGCCCCTACCGCGTAATGGGCGCCGTTGGCGACGGCGCAGACTGTCTCAAAGCGGGGCGCCCGAGCCGCGTGACGCTTGGCGCTTCGCCACCTTCGACGATGTCCGCCACAAGCCGGCCGAGGGCCGGGCCGAACTTGAAAGCATGCCCCGAGCAGCCGCCGGCAACAATGAACTGTCCCCATCGATCGACGATGAAGTCGACATCGGGCGTCATCGTCCAGGGATGACGTTGTGTCCGGCTGACCTTCGGCACCACCGAAGGCATTCGCCGAGCCAGCCAGCCCAGCAAGCGCTGTTCCTCGGCCGGATCCGGCTCCCATTCCTCGACGTCGGGATGCCAACCCGCCGCGCCGGAATCGAAGGCGATCTTGTAGCCGATGCCGGGAACGGGGTGACCATAGATTCCGGTTTCACCATTCGGCCGCCATTCCGCGATTCCGGGACGATCGACGAGAGCCGGAGCGTCGAGGAACGTGACCTGCGCAACGGCAGGCGCCAGCGGCAAGGGGAGCCCGACGCCATCCAGCAGATCCTTGGCCCAGGGGCCGGCCGCGACGATCACCTGCTTCGCCTCGAAGTGGCGCCCTTCGGTGTACAGCGTGACCGTCGCTCCCGGTTCGAAGCGGACCACGCGTTCGGGGGCGAGATAGGTGACGCCGGCCTTCTTGGCGGCCCGCAGCAAGGCCGCCATGCCGGCATTCGCGATGACGGTGCCGGCCTGTCGCTGGAAGAGTCCGATTTCGCCACGGGATAGCGCAATCTCCGGAAAGCGGCGGCGCAGCTCGGCGGCATCCATCTCCTCGATGGCCGCGCCCGCAGCACGGACCGTCCGCGTCAGCTCCTCGAGCTTGCTTTGCGGACCCAGGTCGACCTGGCCCGTCAGATGCAGGATCGTCTGCCCGGTCTCGGCCTCGAGCCGTCGCCAGCTCTCGATCGCCTCCAGCGCCAACTCGACATAGAACGGATGGTCGTAGGCGATCCGGATGCTTCGGGAAGCCCCCGTCGACGAGGTCGCGGGATGGCCGCTGCCGAATCGATCGATCGCCAGGACCGAGTGGCCGCGTCGCGCCAGCTCATAGGCCGTCGACAGGCCGAAGATGCCGGCACCCACGATCGCCACGTCGTATGTCATTGGCATCTCTGATTCCTATGATCGGTTCTTGTAGCCCTTGCCGTCGTGACGCTCAACCCGTGACGAGATCGGCCCGAAGCAGAGCGACATGATCCCGTCGATGATCGCGGCGGCGATCAGCATCTAACGGCTGAGAGAGCACGTCTTGTTCATTGAGTATCCAGTTATTAACCAATACCCGTGATCCTGGCTCACGACGGCTCCATTCGCCGATCGACCACATCGCCGAGGTTGATCCATGCTCATTCGCGACCTGCTTGCGGGGAGGACGGGGACGGACGCGAAGTGCGTCCAGCCGGACAGCTCCCTTCGGGAAGCTGCCGGCAGAATGACGTCCCACAATGTGGGCGCCCTGGTCGTCACCGATGACGGCGGGAAACTCGTCGGCATCGTCTCGGAGCGCGATCTCGCTCGGGCAATCGCCAAATACGACGACGTGGCCGAAAGGACCGTCAGCGATGTGATGACGCGATCTGTCGTCACCTGCTCGGGTGGTCAGGGCGTCGCCGACATGTTGTCCCTGATGAAAGCCCACCACATCCGTCATCTTCCGGTCTTGGAGGGCGACAGGCTCATCGGCATGGTCAGCACCCGCGAGCTGACACAGGCCTATGAAGCGCTCCAGGCCCAGGCCAATACGGACGCGCTCACCGGTCTGTCGAATCGGCGCCACTTCCTCGAAAACCTGGACGTCGAATGGGCCCGGAGCCGCCGCTACGGGCGCGCGCTGTCGGTGGCGATGATCGATGTGGATCGCTTCAAGCGCGTCAACGACAAATACGGCCACGAGGCCGGGGACAAAGTGCTGAGCGCCCTGGCCCGTCACTTCGATCACGAGCTGCGCACCGTCGACAGGACGGGACGCCTGGGCGGGGAGGAGTTCGCTGCCATCTTCCCGGAGACGGATATCGAGGGGGCGAGAATAGCCTGCGATCGGCTTCTGAGGACAATCAGGGGCACGGCCGTGGAGGTTGACGGAGGAAAGATCTCCATCACCGTGAGTATCGGCCTGACCCGCGCCAATCCGGGTGCGGACGGCAATCCGAGCACGGAAGATCCGGCAGCGATCTTGAAGCGCGCCGACGGGCTTTTATACGCCGCCAAGTCCCAAGGCAGGGACCGCGTTCAGATGGATGCATCGGCCGCGTAGCGGAAACGTCTCTCTAGGGACGCGCTGCTTTCGCTTCCCAAATGGCTTGCCACGCCGCAAAGTCGGACGGTCGGATGCGGTAGCGGGCGAAGTTTCCCTCATGCAGCCCGAGAACCTCGCGCTCTGCCAGCTCGCGGAAGCGCTCGCGGTCGGGGTCGTCGATATGCTGCCCGACCCAGGATACGATATGGGCGGCGGCGGTCTTGCGATCCATGGGAGCGCGCACGATCTCGCCGACGATGTCCTGCAGCGCCGCGCGGTGGCGCAGGCGGAACGGATCGGGTTCGCCGAGCGACTGGCGCACGGCGGCGTAACGCGCCGCCGAGCGTTCATAGGCCCAGATGAAGACATCCTTGAGCAGATCGACCCGCTTCAGCTCGTACACCCCGAGGATGGCGTCGGTGTAGGCC
>NZ_JBOHKS010000041.1:0-39185 GCF_050729195.1 Hypericibacter sp. | reverse complement strand
CGTCAGAGGACGGGGCGGCGACGCGATCGTCAAGTCAGGTGATTACGGCTTGAAGGCTTCGGGATCGGCCGGATGCAGGAAGAACTGGTCGAGATAGTTTTTTCCCGCCCATTTCTCGATGCCGACATTGTACCAGGCGCCGGATTCCTCATCGCAGTTCTGGTCGAGGACCTTGGCCAACTCATCGGCAGTCAAGGTCTGCGGCCGGGTGAGGATCGACTGGACCTTCGGCCCCTGCCCTTCGAGCGTGCGCATCATGATGTTCCAGGACATCTCGAAGTCGTCGCCCGGGGGCCAAGCCTGGACCGAGGAGGAGATGTAGTCGGGATTCTTCCGCCAATAGCAGAGGGCCCCCAGCTCGCCGCCGATGGTGATCGGCGGCATTTTCCGGCCGCTCTGCTTCAGCGCGCGCAGAGCGCCGAGCTCGGAAGCGGACTGGATGGTGACGCCGTCGAGCTGGCCGGGGTTGGTGGCGAGCCAGCGCTGGATCTCGGACTGTGCGACTTGGTCGGTCCACATGCCCGCGACCGAGCCGACGACCTTGATGTCCGGATACTTCTTAAAGGCGTTGAGAATGCCGAGGTTCTGGGAATCCGAAGCCGAGGCGCCCGGAATGCCTTCCACATTCAGCACATTGCCCTTGCCGCCGATCTCCTTGGCCATCCACTCGCCCAGCATGTAGCCGCCGACGACGAAGTTGGCCGACGAGTTGACCGCGTAGGGCGAGGTCAGATAGCCGGTCGTCGAGAAGACCGGAATGCCGCGCTCATAGGCATATTGGACGGTCTGGTTGAGCGCCGTGGGGTTCGAGCAGCAGACGATGATCGCGTCCACGCCCTGGTCGACCAGTTGGCGCATCTGCTGGATCTGGACCGAATCGTTCAGGTTGGACTGGGTGATGATGACGTCCGAGATCAGCCCGAGCTGCTTCCATTTCGGGATGATTTCCTCCTGGAGGCGCTTCATCACGGCCGCGCGCCAGGTGTTGCCGGCGTAGGAGCTGGCATAGCCGATCTTCCAGGGTGGCGGATTCTTCGGCTTCCAGTCGCGATAGGCGCTCTCGCCGATCGGCTGCATCGGGTCGATCATCTGGGGGTTATAGAGTTCGTCCCGGATGTTCTGCGGCAGTTCGTCGACGCCGGCGGCCATGGCCTGAGTGCCGACGACGAGCGCGGCGGCAAATGCTGCAGCGCGCAAAATGCTCTTGTATGGCTGTGTCAAATTCCCCTCCCGGTGAGGTCGCAGTTCTGCGCTGCGAACATGAGCCCGTTTAGGCCCTTGGCTGGACTATCAGCCAAGCGGGACACCCCGGGTAATACAATTTTACTATATTCGGTATATGCGCCCGGCATGGATCGCCGGTGGATAACTCGAGCTGTCGCCGCGGAGAAACGCTGACCGGGCAGACGAGTCGCGATCGTTCAGAATGAGCCTGCGCCTACGGATTCCGCAACTTCAGCGACCGGCAGCGGGGCGCCTCAATGGCCGCCGCGCTTGAAATATTGCACCGCACGCTCGTGCTTCTCGGCCGCGGCACGGGTCTTGAAGGTGCCGAGATTTCGCCGCTTGCCGGTCGCGGGATTCTTCTTCCTCGAATAGAGCCGGTACTCGCCCGACTTCAGTTTGCGGATCATGGCAATTCCCTTCGCATTTGCATCCTCGCGGATGCCGTCACCCTGGGAAACCCATGTTCAGGGCAAAAGTTCCTGCGTCGGGCCGATGCGGCTCTTGCGTCTTCTGCCGAGCCGGTATCTGAAGGTGGTCGTCACAAACTGGGTTCGACAGCCGGTAATCTCATTCCTGCGCGTGCTGGGCGGCGTCCTCGATGACGGAAGCGACTTCCTTCGGGCGCGATTCATAGACGGAATGGCTGGCGCCCGCGATTTCGATCGTGTGGCTGCCGGCGCGCTTGTAGTACCTCCTCTCGAGATCGGGATTGATGATCCTGTCGGCGCCAGCCACGATCGCCCAGCTCGGCTTCGTCTTCCAGGCGGCCACGGTCATCGGCGCGGTGAAGACCTGCGCCGCCGTGAGGATCTGGGACCTCGCCTCGAACTCGGCCTGCTCGCGCGGCAGATCGGCGGCGAAGTCCTTGGGGAAGTCGGCGGGATTGAGGTAGGTGAAACCGTCGTCGGTTTTCTTGATCGCGCCCTCCTGCTTCGCCGTGATGCTGGGCATGGTCTTGCCGAGGGCGCCTTCGCTCTCTCCGACATCGGGAGCGTGAGCGGCCACATAAACGAGACCGACGACCTTCGGGTGGACGCCGGCCTCGGTGATGACCGATCCGCCATAGCTGTGACCGACGAGGATGCAGGGTCCGGTCTGGAGGTCCAGCACGCGGTTGACCGCGGCGACATCATCCTGGAACGATGTCAGCGGCTCCTGCGCCATGGCCACGTCGTAGCCGTCGCGGGTGAGAATGTCGTAGACCGGCCTCCAACCCGAACCATCCACCCAGGCGCCGTGAACCAGCACGATGCATTTCACGGGGGCGGCGAGCGACGGAGCGGCGGTTGCGCCGAGAATCAGGCACGCGGCAAATGCCCGTGCGAGACAGATCCTGAGAGCCTTGCGAATCATCGCGGGAATTCCTTCAGCGCATGCCGTGGAAGAGGGCTTCTGTGGCGGCTCCTTTTCTGAACGAAACGGACAGGGTTCTCTTGTCGGGGATTGCGCCCCTTGGTGCGAATCGCGGATTTCGGCGGGAAAGCTTCGCTGAAGCGAAAACGGGTGCCGGTCCGAAAGTCCGGCAGATCTTCGACAGCGCGTGCGAAGACGAAGGGATTCACATCGTCGCGGCTATGGGAACGATGTCAGGACACGGCCTTTCCACGGCCGGTCTCGCTCCCTCACATGCTCCGCTCGATGACGGCCTGCCGCCTTCTCAGGTCACGGCGTGTTTGGCGTCGTGTGCGGCACCGACGACCCGACGGTATCGGCTACCATCGGCGAATCGGCGCGTCCGTGATCCGCTCGACGCCCTGCTCCGTCACCAGCACGGTTTCCTCGAAATCCCCCAGATAACCGTCGCGCGAGAGCGTCTTCTCCAGGCAGAGCACCATGCCGGGGACCAGCTTCGTCGGCTCGCCCGGATTGAGCCAGGGCGAATCCCAACCAAGCCCAACACCATGACCGAGGCCGGTGAACACGCCGGTCAGCGGATAACCAAGCTCTTGCTGCTTGCGTATCCCGGCTTCGGCGACGTCGCCGGCGGTGACCCCCGGCCTTATCGCGGCGATGCCGGCCTCGACCACGGCAATCGCCGCTTCGAAGGCTTCGACCTGTTCCGGCTGGGTCCGGCCGATGGGGCAGGATCGCGAAAGATCGAAATAATAGCCCTGCAACACCCCGGATATGCCGGCGCGGAACCACTGCCCCTCGGACAGGGGCTCCTCCGACGACCAGGTCGGAAAGTTCGCCCTGACGGCTCGTCCGTTCTGGCCCCCGGTGCCCGAGGCCATGAAGGAGTTGTAGAGCATGCCGCCGGCGGGGATCAGGATATCCATGCCGGCCTTCAGCACCTCGCCGTGAGTGGCGCCAGGCACCGCGGCCTTCATCATCGCCTCGATCATGCGGGAGCCGAGGCGCGACGCGGCCCGCAGCCGCTCGATCTCCCCCGGCGACTTGATCGCGCGCAAGCCTGCCAGGATGTGATCGGCCTCGCCCCACTCCACGCCAGGCAGGGCGGCCGCAAGCTTGCGGTACATGTTGAGGGCAATGGTGTCGTTACCGACCAACCCGATCCGGCCGGCAGCGAGGCCGCGCTCCTTCAGGGCCGCGATCGTGGTTTCGATGACGAGATCCGTCACCAGGATCTGATCGGCCGGCATGACGATCTTGTCGCGATAAGGGATATCGATCACGAGACAAGGATCGGCACGGACCGGCAGGATCAGGAAGGAATGGGCGCGCCCCGTCCACTTGCCCTCGACATCCGGTATGTAGGGAAAGGAGGTGTAATGGTCGGTCAGATAGGCGATATCGCCGTAACGGTCGACGGCGCCGCCGCCGCGGCCGCAAACAAGAAGGCCAACGAAGCCCTCCTCTCTTGCCTGGACGGTGGCTCTCCGCCGGCGCTCGGCGAACTCCTCGGCGCTGATTTGGATTCTGGGAAGGACCCTGTTCATATCACCCTCTGACGCAGATCGAGGCAATCTCCTGGAAGCGTGGATATTTGACAGACAGTGGCGCGTCTCACAAGGTTGAAGCCGCCGCTCGAGCGCGATCCTGTCGAGTTCCTCATCGAGTCCGATGAGGAAACCTTCAGCGTGCAGACCACCGTTGATTCGAATGCGGATCGCTCGTCGACAGGCGACGGGGGCGCCACGGATCGTGGATTGCCGTTGCTACATTCACCCAGAGGCGTCCTGGGGCTCCAGGATCGATGACGGCCGGACTTGTGCCAGAAGAGATCCGCCCCCTTGAAAAGTGGGCACCCGCGCGGCATCCACATGCTGAAGATAACGGCCACGCGGATCGGCATCGCGCGGCTCGATGACGTCGGCCATGCAGGCCTGCGTCATGTCCGAGATGATCCGGCAGGCCGCTTCCTGTCGCCGGGCGGCCAGACTCGTCAGCGCGGAGCGGGCGGATCGGCTGGCATCGCCGGGGAGGCTGCGGGCGGCGGCAAGGGTCTCCGCCTCGAGTTCGGCCCATATTGCCCGCGGCGCCCCGGACAGACGGCCGTAATCCCGCTCGATCAGCCGCTGCATCGATTCCAGATCCCACCAGCCATCGGCGTTGCCGGCGCCAGGCTGGGCCCAGCCTTGCGGCGGCCCGGCATCGAGCCAGATCGGCACGAAGCTCGACAGGCAGGGCGAGGCGAGCGAAGCCCAGAACAATGAGGGGCGGTCCTGGCCCGGCAGCTCGACCGCCACGCTGGCCACGGTCTCCGACCCTTCGGGCGAAGACGCATGCATGCAGATCAGACTCTCTCCATCGCTGTCGGGGCGCCAGCCGGCATCGGCGCCGTGCGCGCCATGCCCTCGAAGCAGGGAAAAGAGGTCCTCGAGCGAAATCTTGCCCTCCTTTTCCAGCGCCTCGAGCTTGGCCTGCGAAAAATCGAGACGCGCCGCACAACCCGGCAGGAACGGCACCTCCGTGTCGGCATAAGCGGCGGCAAAGTCGAAGGGCGCGCCGGCGGCAGGGTCGAACCAGCCCGACTGGATCGCATATTCGATCGCGCCCTCGGAGATCCGGTCATAGTCCGAGCCGATCGAATAGACGTTCGAGATCGATGCCCAACCGTCGAGCTTCTTCGCGACCCAATGGCGGCCCGCGGTCTGCAGGATCCATCCCCCGTCAGTATCCGCGAGGATGAAGCCGTTATGGTAGGTCTGGTCCTGCGTCGCGGATGTCCGTCCCGACTGGCCGTACTGCTCCAGAAGGCCCACCAGGACGGCCAGCCCCTCCTCCGCCGTCGCGGCCCGCTCGAGCGTGAGGCGCAGGAGATCCATTCCCAGCAGCCCTGGTTCGGTCGAGCCCGGCAACCTCGACCAGATGGCCTCGTTGCCGATCGCCAGACCGCATTCGTTGACGCCATGCTCGAAGCCCCACATCCACCAGGGGCGCGAACCGAGGACGGCGTAGGTGCGAGCGACCTGCGGTATCTCGATATAGGTACAGCGGACCCTGCTGCCGGGCCGATGGTCTGCCGCCTCGACCCTCGTCAGATACTGCGCCTCGTTGGGCTCGCGGTCGGAGTTCTTGGCCAGGGTGGTGTGGCCGGACACCATAAACCGACCCTGCACAGCGAACGTGTCACACATGGATTTTGCCCTTGCCGTGGTTCATCGAATCTTGCTCCGTACATGTGTTCGTCACAACGCAGAATGACCGCGCTCATGCCGCGTCGCGCAGACCAGCATCGATCAGTTCAAGCATGGCAGAAAGAACCGAAATCAGGCGCGTCATCGCAAAAACAAAAAGAAGTGGCTGGGGCGCCAGGATTCGAACCTGGGATCACGGGATCAAAACCCGTTGCCTTACCGCTTGGCCACGCCCCAGCAGGGCGGATCCGGGAAGCACGTTCCCGGACTCCAAAACTCGCTGGCCGAAATGCCGGCGCTGGGCCAAGGAGGCCGGCGCCGGAAGGCTTGGCTGAGCGAGGCGGCGCGCCTTCATAGCGGCAAGCGCCGCCGACCGCAATTGTGTTGAATTGTCCTGTCGATTTAAGGGGTTGGCTTGGTACCCCGAACGCCGGAGCAGCCCCAGCCGGAAGCCGGACCGCAGTAATGCGCGCGAGCCGGGGCCCTCAAGCAAAGGGCCCGGCATGTCGATGCCGGGCCCGGAGCCCTCACGAAACTCTTTCTTGCTTGTCCGCAGTCCCGATCAGCCGCCGGACTGAACTTTCAGGACCAGATCCTCGTATTTCTTCTTGGTCTCGGGCGCGATCGTTTCGACGATGATCGAGCCCTTCAGCATGCCCTCCGGGTCCGTGAAACCCAACTCGGCTCGGCGCGCATCCGATACGAGCGGATAGGCTTTGCTGTTCGTGGACCCGTAACCGAGATTGTCGATCACATGGGCGCCGGATTCGGGCGATGTCCAGGAATTGATCAGGTCATAGCAGGCATCGACGTTCTTCGCCTTCTTGTTCATCACAAAGCCGGCGATCCAGGTGAGTATGCCTTCCGACGGAACCATCATGGAGACCGCAAGGCCCTGCTTCTTCAGGTTGACCAGCGACTGGTTCCACCCGTATGCGGCGACAACCTCTCCCGACGCCAGCGCCTGCTCGAGCTGGGTGGCATCGTCCCAGTAGAACCGCATCAGCTTGCGCTGCTTTCTCGCCAGTTGATCCACCTGTTTGAGCTGGTCGTCGGACAGCGAGAAGATGTTCTTCATTCCCAGCACGAGGGCGGCGCATTCGACGATGTTCTCCGCGGAGTTGTACATCGCGAGCTTTCCCGCGTAGCGCTCGTCGTAGAGAAGCTTCCAGGACGGCTTGGACTGATACTCCGGATCCACGAGATCTGTCCGGAAAATCACCGAACTGTTGCCGAACTCGCTTGGCACCATGTAGAGCTTGTTATCGACATAGATCGAAGGTTCCTTGCGGATCGGTTCGAACATGTCCGGCCAGGTCGTCACTCGCGACGGGTCGATGGGCTGCAGGATATCGGCATCATGCCAGCGCTGGACATTGTAGTTGCCGGGATGCATCAGGTCCGGGACCCAGCCGCTCTTCATCTTCTGCAGCGACTCTTCTTCGCTGCCGATATAGGCGAACTCCGGCATGCCCCCGTGTTTCGCGACATATGATTTGTAGAGTTCCGGCGCATCGTAGCCCGGCCAGGTGAGCTCGAGAACTTCGGCGGCAGCTCTCGCCGGGCGACTCACGAACTGCATCGACGCATAAGCCAAGCCTGCAGCCGCTGCCGTTTTCAGGACGTCGCGCCGCGAAATCGCCCCAGATACGCTTGCTCCCATAGCCTGCTCCTGTTTTGCCCGGCATCGATCCTTTTCGCCGATGCCCTTTCTTCTTTCGGCTTCTCGACCGCTGACCTACCCGCTTATGCGGGACACGCTCCCGGCAGGCCTCGAAGCTGCGGGGCATGATCGGGCCGAGGTTCGGGTGTCATTTTAATTTTTTCGGCCTAATTCAGAGAATTTCGCCAACACCGCCGGGGACTTCGGTCCTGTGTTTCGGACACATGCATGGCGCCTTCCTCCCCGGCCGCCTCCTCCGTGGCGAAAACGCGGCGCCCACGTCGGAAAACTGCAAATCGGCGACACCGGACCGCATGAGACTTGCTCGGAACCGTGGCGACACAGCGGTCTTTTGGCATGCGGCAACGGCGATCGACAGGATCGCCATGGAACGAAGAACTCGTGGAAACGAAGATGGTGAATACCCCCACCTTTCCGAATCCGGACCTGGTCGTCGGCGACGACAACAAGCCGCGATGGAACGAACCTGCGCATCGCCGCCATGGATTCTTCAATCTGCATCGCCTGTGGCGCTATGGGTTGACCTTCCGGGCCGCCCAGGTCATGCCGCTGGAACTCCGTGCCGACCTCCGTATCGCCACCATGCCCGACCTGCAGCGGCTGGTGGAGCTGCCATTCTTCTCCGCGATGCTGGTCCTTCGGGGCCATCATCTGCTGTTCGAGCGCTATGCATCCGACTTTGGCCCGGCCCAGCCGCATAGCATTCAATCCGTCTCCAAGACGATGATGAATCTGATCATAGGGCGACTCATCGACGATGGAGCGGTCAGCCTCGAAGAGAAGGTCTCGACCTATCTGCCGGAGATCGGCAGCGGCTATGCCGGGGCGTCGATCCAGCAGGTTCTCGATATGGACGTCGCCAACGAGTATTCCGAAGACTATGACGATCCCTACACCATGGCCTACTTTCACGAGGAGGCCGAGGGATTTCGCCTGCCCCTCGAGTTCGATCGGGAGCAGACCATGCGCTCCTTCATTGGAAGCATCGGCGGAAGCGGCGTCGCCAACCATACCGGCCACATGCTTTACAAGTCGGCGAACACCGACGTACTGGCATGGATCGCTGAACGCGTCACGGACCGGCCGCTCCGGGCAATTCTCGCCGAGCTTGCCGATGCCGCCGGATTCGAAGGGCAACTCCACATCGCCACGGACCGTCTCGGCGTTCCGGTGATGAACAGCGGCGCCTGCCTGACGGCTCGCGATCTCGCGAGGTATGGCGCGATATTCGCACGCCGCGGATTGGGGGCCGACGGTCGACAGGTCGGTAGCGCGAGCTTCATCGAACGCTCTCTCAAAGGCGGGCTGCCCATGCCGGAGGCGCGAAAGCCTCTGCGCTACAGCAATCACGTCAATACCAATGGTCGCTGGCTCGGCCATGGCGGCTATGGCGGCCAGTATATGCTGGTCGATCTGACGACCGGCATCGTCGGCGTGTTCCTCAGCGTGCTCGACAACAGGAGCGGCTACGATCCCGCCTACTATGCGCCGATCATTCGCGCGCTCGAGGCGATCGGCGAGATGAAGTCCGAAGACGACAGCGCCGCCCTGCCGGTGCCATGAGCAAGGCCATGTTCAAGCGAATGCTCGACCGGGTCCTCTCCCTGCTTGAAGGAAGGCCACCTCTCAACGGCCGGAATGGCCCTGCCGTCATCCAATGGGCTGCATCCCGCTACGTCAGATCCATGAGCGCGTCATCCGGCTGACGGGCCGTTCCCGGTCTCCGCCTCACAGACCGGCGGGATTGTCGATGTCGGCTCCAATGTCCTTGAGGTCCTGATAGCGATCGCCAATCCGGTGATGCGGCCTGCCGCCGCTCGCACCGCCGAACGCCGCAATCAGTTCGTCATCCGCCGGGGCATCGTAGATGGAGAACTGAACGGTGAGATAGTGGGATCGCCGCCCCGTATCGTGCCTGTCCATCAGTGGAATGTTGATCTGCGTATTGGCCGGGCCGCGTGTATTGGTGAAACCCAGATAGCTCTTTGCCTTCAGGGCTTCGCGATAATAGTTGCCGAAGCGCAGCGTATGGATGAGAGCCGAGGCATGCTCGATCTCGCAATCGAGCCCCGACATTGCCGCCTTCCCATAGGCTTCGATTTGATCCGCGCCTCCGGCAAGTGCCACGATCTGATCGGTCAGGAGCTTTCCCAGCTTGGGAGCGAATGCCTTGATTTCGGGCTTGAGGTCCTCGACATAGCCTCGCCCCGCCCAGGGATTCCTGACGACGGCGGCCACGCCGAACACGCGTAGAATAGGATCGGCCTCCTTCTCCCCTTCGAACATGACCTGTTCCGCGAAGGTCACGATCTTCCGAATCCTGAGTTCCATGATTTCCTCGCTGAGATTGGCGGGCAATGCCGCATCAACTGGACAGCCGCTGCGGGCTCGATGACGTCACTCGACTCGTCGAAGGAACGACATCAGGCTCGCGTTATAGAGTTCGCTGGCTTCGATCATTGCCAGATGCCGGAGTCCCGGCAGGATGACCGCGCTGGCACCCGGAATTTCCGCGGCAATGGCTCTCGTCATCTCGGGCGAGTTGCCGTGATCCTCGTCCCCAGTGATCACCAGCGCTGGGCAGGCGATCGGCGGCGAGGGGGCGATGAGTTCGGCGATTCCATCGACCAGGAGCTGGTAGAAATCGGGATAGATGGCTCTGTCGTTCGCCAGAATCGATTTTCGGATCTGATCCATGATCGCCGGATGGCTGGCCCTGAATGCGTCCGTGAACCACCGCGTCAGGGCGGCCTCCACGGTCGCCTGCGGACCGTCCCGGCGAGCCTGATCGACGCGTGACTGGATGGCTCGATGAGCTTGGGGATCTCGCCGATGCGCGGAGTGCAGAATCGCCAGCGCCCATAGGCGCTCGGGCCGGTCCATGGCGAACCGTCGGGCGATCATTCCGCCGAGCGAGAAGCCGGCTATGGCGGCCTTCTCGATCCGCAGGTGATCCATGAGCCGGAACAGCTGATCCGACAGCAGCGACAGCGAGGGCTTGGCCCGCGGCGGCGGGCTCCCGCCATGGCCATACAGATCGTAGGCGATCACGCGATAACGCTGGGCGAGCGCTCCGGTCTGCCATTGCCACATGGATCGGCTCAGGCCGAGCCCGTGAACCAGGATGACTGCAGGTCCGTCCACCCCCCAGGTCTCGTACTCTGTTCCGTCGTCGGCGATCCGTTTCACATCACGCTTCCTGCGGTACTCGGAAAAGCCCACTGTGAGCCTCGCGCTTGCCTGCTCACCGGGGTTCCTTCGTTACCGGCCTGTAGGCCACGACTTCCACCTCCACGCGTACATCCACCAGAAGATCGCTGAGCACCGCCGACCGGGCCGGCGGCTCTTCCGGGAAATACTCCCCGTAGACGGCGTTAAAGCCGGGAAAATCCGCGCGGTCCCTGAGCCACACCATGGATTTGACCACGTCCGACATGTCACAGCCCGCTTCCGACAGCGTTTCCTTGATCGCTTCGAGGACCGCCCGGGTCTGCTCCTCGATTGTGCCTGTCGTCATCGGCTGGCCATGGCTGAACGGAATCTGGCCGGTCAGAAATACATAGCCGCCGGCGCGGACCGCACGCGACAAGGTAAGTTGCCTGCCGCCGATAACGAGCGGGGCCCCGATGACCTGCTTGCGCTCCATCTCACTTCCTCGATTCCTGATCGCTTCAAAAACTAACCGAGCCCCGGCTCGGGGCGTTGCATGCTTTTCGCCAGCCGGTGGCGAATTTTTCCATGCCGCCGCCCCGGCCCGCGCCTAGGCTAAGTCTCTCCCGATCTTGAAGAAAGGGCCGCCGATGACGGAGCTCAAACGTTGCCAAATGCTCATCGATGGTCATTGGGTCGATGCCGAGGACGGCCGGACCTTCGAAAGCATCAATCCCGCCACGGCCGAGCCCTGGGCTCTGATCCCGGAGGCGACGGCGCTCGATGTGAATCGTGCGGTGTTGGCGGCGCATCGTGCCTTTACCGAAGGCGAATGGGCAAATGCCCTGCCCACGGCACGAGGCAAGTATCTGCGCAGGCTTGCGGACCTGCTGGCAGAGCGCTCCGAAGAGCTCGGACGGGCGGAGACGATCGACACCGGCAAGATGCTCAAGGAAACGCGGTGGCAGGCGAAATACATCGCGGAGTTCTTCCACTACTACGCGGGCTGCGCCGACAAGATCCAAGGGGCCACCTTGCCGATCGACAAGCCGGACATGCACGCCTTCACGATGCGCGAACCTCTCGGCGTCGTTGCCGCCGTCGTTCCGTGGAACTCCCAGCTGTTCCTGGTTGCGGTGAAGATCGGCCCGGCCCTCGCGGCAGGCAACACGGTGGTCCTCAAGGCCTCCGAACATGCCTCGGTGCCCATGCTCGAGTTCGGCAAGCTGATCGAAGAGGCAGGCTTTCCGCCCGGGGTCGTGAACATCGTCACCGGTCATGGCGATCCCTGCGGCAAGGCTCTCACCTCTCACCCCCTCGTGCAGCGCATCAGCTTCACGGGTGGGCCTGCCTCGGCGCGAAACGTGATTCACAACTCGGCGAGCAACTTCGCCCAGCTCTCGCTCGAGCTCGGCGGTAAATCGCCGTTCATCGTGTTCGAGGATGCGGACGTCGAGAGCGCCGTGAACGGATCGATCTCGGGGATCTTCGGCGCCAGCGGACAAAGCTGCGTCGCGGGATCCAGGCTCTACCTGCATGAAAAGATCGCGGACGCGTTCCTCGACAAGATGACGGCGCAGGTGCGCAACATTCGTATCGGCGATCCTCTGGCGGAGGAGACGCAGATGGGGCCGCTGGCGACCAAGGAGCAGCTCTCGCGTATCGCGATCGAGGTGGCTCACGCCCAGGAACAGGGCGGCAAGCTGCTGACCGGCGGCAACAGGCCGGCGAGCCCCAATCGCGGCTGGTACTACGAGCCGACCATCGTGGAATGCCCCGATCAGAAGATGCGGATCGTCGACACCGAGCTGTTTGGTCCGGTGCTGAGCGTGCTCAGGTTCAAGAGCGAGGACGACGTGGTTCGGCTCGCCAATGACACGCGCTATGGGCTGGCGGCGGGCATTTTCACCAGGAACGGCGCCCGGGCGCTCAGGGTGACGCGGGCGATCCGGGCGGGAATCGTTTGGGTCAATACCTATCGTGTCGTCTCGCCCATCGCCGAATTCGGCGGCTTCAAGGAATCGGGTTACGGCCGGGAGAGCGGATTGCAGGCCGTCTATGACTATACGCGACCGAAGACGGTATGGATCAACACGTCGGACAAGCCGCTCTCGAACCCGTTTGTCATGCGCTAGGCGGGCGCCTCTCCGGCCACCCGCATCAGAACGTCGACCGCCGAGACGCCGTTGCGCAGCAGGAAGAGGGGGTTGATCTCCACTTCGGCGATGCTATCGCTCAGCTTGAGGACGTGGCCTGCGAGACGCTCCAACGCATCGATGACGGCATCGCGATCCGCGGCGGGCTTCCCGCGATAGCCGTCGATCATCCGTGAAATCCGCAAACGCCCCAAGGCCGCCGACAGATCGGCCCGGGATGCGGGCAGCAGGATCGTCACCGCATCGGCGATCAATTCGACCAGAACGCCGCCGCTTGCCAATGTCATTGCGAAGCCGAACTGCGGATCGTGACGAACGCTCACCATGAGCTCGGCAAGCGGCGGCTCGACCATCTTCTCCAGCAGGAAGCGGTCGCTGACCGCCGCAGGGTCGTAGGCGGCCACGTCGCGGCGCATCCGGGCGACGGCGCCCAGGACTTCGTCGGAGTCGCGCAGACCCAGCCTGACCGCGCCGGCTTCCGTCTTGTGCGGCAGTTTTTCGTGCAGCATCTTCAGCGCCACGGGAAACCCCAACCCGATGGACGCGCGCGGCGCGTCATCGCCCGATGTGACGCAGCCTTGCGGCACGTGAATTCCTGCCGCTGCGACGACCTTCTTGGCGGCCGCTTCATCGAGCATCGTCAAGGGAGCGGAAGGAAGCAGCGACAGGCGCAAGGGGCCGGGCCGCTGCCTTAGAATCGATTCTTTTCTAGCCGAGAACCAGGCGGCGCCCGCAATGGCATCGAGGCACTCATGGATGCCTTGCATGGGCGCGACACCCTTGGACAGCAGGTAATCGCGCGTCCCGGCGTCGATATTTTCCGGCAAGGTGCTGCATATGGCCGCGGGCGTGCCGGTGGCCGCCGCCGCCTCGACGAAACTGGTGGCATCGTTCAGGTAATAGGGCTTGCTGTCGTCGAGCCCTGGCGCCGGATAGTCCTGCACGATGAGCGCTGCGTCATAGCCGTCGCCAAGAAAGGCACGAAACACCGGGCCTGTCTTTTCCGGAATGCCCCAGATCGGCGTGGTGTAGTCCAACGGATTGGAGACAGTGGCGGTGAACGGCAACAGCGAGCGGAGCGCCTCCGCGGTCGCCGCTCTCGGTTGCGGGAACTCGAGGCCGATCTTCTCCGCATGGTCCGCGAGCATGGTGGCTCCGCCGCCGGAGCAGGTGAAACCTCCGACGCGGACTCCCTTCGGCGCGCCGGCAATGCAAAGGAACTTCAGGGATTCCAGGAGCTGGGACGGATTCTCGACACTGACAACCCCCAAACGGTGGAAAAGAGCGTCATAGAGCTCATGCCGGCCCGACAAGGAGCCCGTATGGCTCACCGTCAGTTCCGCCCCCATGGCGGAGGTGCCGGTCTTGAGCGCCACGATCGGCACGTTTTGCTCGAGCGCCTTCAGGGCCGCCTGCTCGAACCGCGCCACGTCCTTCAGGCCCTCGATATGCAGACCGATGGCGCGGACCTCGGGCTGCTCGCAGAGGACATCGACGAAATCCTCCAGATGCAGCACCGACTGATTGCCCGCCGAGACCATGTAGGCAAACGGCACCGAGCGCTGGCTCATCGTGATATCCGACGACAGCATGCCGCTCTGCGTGATGATGGCGCAGCCATAGCCGGGGCAGATCCCGCCATGAGCGAATGGCCAGAGCGCGGCGCGATCGACATAGTTGATCAGGCCGTAGCAATTCGGTCCGACGAGCGCCAAATCGCCGGCGGCGGCAACGAGCTGCTGCTCCGCAGCGGCACCCGCCGCCCCGGTCTCGCCGAATCCGGCCGTGTAGCAGACGACGCCCCCCGCCCCCATCGCGTTGAGCCGACTCAGCGTCTCGATGGCGGGTTCGCGCGGGATCGCCATGAAGACCGCGTCGGGCGCCGCCGGCAGATCGCCGACGGACGCGAAGCAGCGGTAACCCCCGATATCTCTACGCCTGGGATTGACGGGCCACAGATGCCCGCCGAACCCGATGCGCCGGCATTCGCGAACCACCGTCTCGGCGTCGCGTCCGCCGATGACCGCCAGGTGCCGCGGCTTCAGAAGCCGCAGCAGATTCGTGCGCTGTGCGGGTTTCACGCGCCGAGCGGCCTCAGGATCGAGCGGGAGATGATATGGCGCTGGATCTCGGACGTGCCGTCCCATATCCGCTCGAGCCTCGAATCGCGCCACAGCCGCTGTACCGGCAGCTCCTCCATGAGACCCATGCCGCCATAGATCTGCACGGTGTTGTCGGCGATCCGGCCCAGCATCTCCGAGCAGTACAGTTTCACCATCGACGCATCGACATCGGTCATCGTCTTGGCGTTGGCTCTGCGGACCGCGTCCTCGACCAGCAGGTCCGCCGCCCTCAGCTCGACGGCCATATCGGCCAGCTTGAAGCCGGTTCCCTGAAAGCGCCCGATCGGCTGCCCGAACTGCTTGCGGTTTGCCGCCCACTCCACGGCCATCTGGAACAGCCGCTCCGCCTTGCCGCAGCAGACGGCGCCCACCCACACCCGGCCCATTCCCAGCCACTTGCCGGCCAATTCGAGCCCATAGCCTTCCTCGCCGAGAATCTGGCCGGGACCCAGCCTGACGTCGGTGAAATTGAGCCTGAAGGTGTGATAGCCGCGATAACTCACGCACTTGTTGCCGACCGCGATATCGAACCCTTTTTCGCCGACATCGACAAGAAAGGCGGTGATCCTGCGGCGCTGGCCGCGCGGTGTCTCGTCGCTGCCGGTGGCCGCGAACACGATCGCGAAGTCCGGCATCACCGGCCCCGAGATGAAATGCTTGCTGCCGTTCAGAATCCAGTCCTTGCCGTTACGTCGGGCGTTGGTTCGCATCGACATGATGTCCGAACCCGCCTCGGGTTCCGTCAGTGCGAAGAGCTCGCGCTTCCCGCCCGTGACACAGGGCAGGAGATATCGTTCGACCTGCTCTCCGGCACAGGCGAGCAGGATTTCCGTGGGCCGCGCGATCCAGGAATGCAGCGCGTGGCTGGTCTTCCCAAACTCCCGCTCGATGATATGCATGGCCTCGTAGTCCAGGCCCCCGCCGCCGATGGACTCCGGCAAGTTCGCGGCGAACAAGCCCGCTTGCTTGGATCGCGCTTCGATCTGGCGGCCCAGTTCGATCGGCACTTCGCCGTCTCGGTCGACCAGATCTTCATGAGGATAGATCTCCTCTTCCATGAAGCGCTTCACCGTATCGAGAAGCATCTGGCGCTCGTGACTAAGGGAAAGCATCACTCGTTCTCCAGAATTGGCGCTGACGGGGATTCCTGCTTGCGGCGGAGATGTCAGGCGAGGATCGCCATTGCCGTCGGGGTCGCTCTCTGCATCGTCACCGCCGCGAATCCGCCTCTCCCGCTCCGGGCGCGCGCCGCCCCCCGGGCAAAAGGCAAGAGTTCGAGGGACCTGGCGGCGGGTGCTTATCCTTTCTTGAGGCCAAGCTTGGCTCGCGCTTCGGCGGGGGTCAGCACCCTGGCGCCCATGCGGGTGACGATCTCTATCGCCCGCTCCACGAGCTGCGCATTGGTGGCGAGCACGCCGCGGTCCAGATAGAGATTGTCCTCCAGACCGACACGGACATTGCCCCCCATGGCCACCGCTGCCGCGGCCATCGGCATCTGCATCCGTGAAATGCCGAAGCCCGCCCAGACCGCCTTGGGCGGCAGCTCGTCCTTCATGCATTTCATGGTGTCGACCGTGTGATCGGCGCCCCACGGGATTCCCAGGCAGATCTGGAACATCGGCGGGTCCGCGATCAGCCCTTCCGCGATCATCTGCTTGGCGAACCGGATATGCCCGAGCTCGAACACCTCGAGCTCGGGCTTCACGCCCCAGCTCTTGATCAGCCCGGCCATCTCGCGCAGATAGGCCGGCGTCGAAATATAGATCTCATTGCCGTTGCCGAAGTTCATCGTCCCGCAGTCGAGGCTGCAGATTTCAGGCCGAAGGCTCTCGACATGGGCCAGCCTTTCGCGTGCCCCGATCATGTCGGTGCCGGGACCCGGCATCGAAGGATCGGAATCCCCGGGAACCCAGTCTCCGCCCATGCCCGCGGTCAGATTGATGACCACGTCCGTTCCGCTCGATCGCACCCGGTCGACCACTTCCTTGAACAGCTTCGGGTCACGAGACCCTTTGCCGGTCGCCGGATCGCGCACATGAATATGCGCGAAGGTGGCCCCGGCCTTCGCCGCATCGATCACCGAGTTCGCGATTTGCTCGGGCGTCACGGGAACACCCGGATGACGGCCGAGAGTGTTGCCCGCCCCGGTGACGGCGCAGGTGACGGTAACCTCGAAATTCACGGCGTCGCTTCCTTTCGCACTTCCTGTCGAATCCCAGGATGATCATTTGCCAAGAGGCCGCCCCGAATTGTAAATTATTCGCCAGGTTTTCCTGTTTTGCGACGATTGCGGATTAAGACTTCATTCCTGATAACCGGATGAATCGAGAGCGTCGAATGGGTCAGGTCACCGATATGATTGCGTCATCCGGGTATGTCACGTTCGTCCTGATCCCGCGCTTCAACATGTTGACGCTGACGACGATGATCGAGCCGATGCGGATCGCCAATTACCTGGCGCCGCAGCAGCTCTACAATTGGGACTATCGGTCGCCGAAGGCGGGCGTGATCACGGCAAGCAACGGGTTGCAGGTGACCTGTGGCGCGCTCGAGGAAGAGGGACGGCCGCAGCCGGACATCGTCGTCGTATGCGGCAGCTGGGGCACGGATCACTATCACAGTCCGGTTTTGTTCAACTGGCTTCGCCGGCGCGAGCGGACCGGGGCAAAGCTGATCGGCGTCGAACTCGGAGTTTATGCTCTTGCGCGCGCCGGATTGCTCACGGGGCGCCGCGCGACGACACACTGGTCATGCAAGGCCGGGTTCGCGGAAGCGTTCCCCAACATCGATGTCCGCGAGCAGCTCTACACGATCGACAAGAAGATCATGACCTGCGCCGGCGGAACCGCCGGCCTCGACCTCATGTTGAAGCTCGTCGCTTCGCAGCATGGCGACCAGCTCGCCGCCGAAGTGGCCAATCAGATCATCCACTATCCGCGGCGCAGGCCAGAGGACGCGCAGAAGCACGCCACGGGCAGCGTCGACGACACGGTGCATCCGGATGTCAAGGCCGCCATGTCATTGCTGGAAGCCCGCATCGAGGAACCGCTGTCGGTTCCTCAGCTCTGCCGTGAGCTCGGCGTGTCGCAGCGCCAGCTCGAAAGGCTGTTCCGGCGCAGCACGGGCTGCACGATCGTCCAATTCAGCAAGCTGCTCAGGCTGCAATACGCGCGGGTTCTGCTCACGAGCACCGACATGGCCATCCGCGAAGTCTCGGCCTCCTGCGGCTTCGATTCCATGTCTTATTTCTCGCTGTGCTTCATGAAGACGTTCGGAAAGAAGCCGAGCAGATATCGGCAGGCGTGGCCGGAGAACGAGCCGGCGCCCTCATGGCCCGGCACGGTGTACTCCTTCATTCAGAATTCGATCGCCGCGAAAGCCAAGCACTAAGGATCGCGAGGCCGGCGGGCATCGGCCACGGCCTTGAGGATGCCCACGATGGCGCGATCCCGTTCGGCCGCCATCTCCTCGAAATGGCGGCCCGCCGCCTCGGCATTGCATCCGTCGACCATGCGGTCGCGCAGTTCCTTGGTGAGTTCGGGCGCCTGAAGGCGGGTCCACGGCAGCTTCAGCGCCGGCCCGAACTGATCCAGGTTGGTCGCCATGCCGCCTTCGCCGCAGGCAACGTGAAAGGCCATGCACTGCCCCTGCACGGCCATGCGGGGTGCGGGTCCATTGATGAGGGCCGTGTCGATGTCGGCCGGCGTGGCCTCGCCATTCGCCACCATATGCAGGGCTTCGCGCCATAGCGCTTCCTGCAGGCGAGTGGCGACGAAGCCTGGAATCTCCTTTTTCATCACCAGCGGCGCCTTGCCGGCACAGGCATAGAAATCGCGAGCCCATTCGACCGTCTCTGCCGACGTTCGACGGCCGCCGACGAGCTCGACGAGCGGCAACAGATAAGGAGGATTGAACGGGTGGGCCACCACCGTCCTGTCGGGCGTCGGGCATTTCGCTTGGATATCGGTCATCGTGAGTCCCGAGGTGCTCGAGGCGATCACCACATCGGCCGGGACGATTTCACCCAGAACGCGGTAGAGGTCTTGCTTGATCTCGAGACGTTCGGGCGCGCTTTCCTGAACGAACTCGGCCTCGGACACCGCGTCTCGCAGGTTGTCCGTGAGCTTCAGGCGGTCGCGACTTGCCTCGGGAGCGAGCCCGAGGGCCCGCAGGCTGATCCAGGCCGTATCGAGAACCTTGCGGAATGCCCTCTCCTCATCCATGGAATGGAGATAGGCGGTGACGTCGTAGCCACGGGCGAGAAAATGTGCCGCCCAACCTGCACCGATAGGGCCGGCGCCGAGGCTCGACACTCGTCTGACCTTGCTGGATGCCGGCCGGGTCATGGGTTTCAGCTTCCTTTGAAATTCGGTTCACGTTTCTCGACGAAGGCACGCACGCCCTCTTTGGCATCCTCGGATTTCAGCATCGCGCGATAGATCGGCAATGGCTCCGTGCGTATGCCGTGAAAAGCCGCCTCCAAAGGCCTGCATTCGATCTTCCGGAGCACTTCCTTCACGGACTGCATCGCGAGCGGAGCAGCCTTGGCAAGCTGACCGGCCCATTCCCTCGCGGTCGACATCAGGTTGCCGTAGGGAACAACCCTGTTCACCAGCCCGTAGCCCGCCGCCTCCTGCGCGCTCATGCGGCGCCCCAGCAGCAGCATCTCCATGGCGATATTGTAGGGAAGGCGCCGGGGCAGCCGCTGGAGAGCGCCGGCGTCGGGAACGATGCCCAGCGGCATCTCCGGTAAGGCGAATTCGACGTGGTCTGCCGCGATCAGCAGATCGCATGACATGGCGAGCTCGAAGCCGCCGCCAACGACCAAGCCGTTCAACGCGGCAATCACGGGCTTGTTGAGAGTCCAGTTCTCCGTGAGCCCGGCAAACCCGCCATCACCGTAGTCGCCCGCCGCCCACCAATTGTCCAGCTTCGTCTCGCCGGCATCGAGGGCCTTCAAATCCCATCCCGCGGAGAAAATCTTCGACCCTTCCGCGGTCAGGATGCCGGCGCGCAGGTCCGGATCGTCGCGCAACTGGGCAAATGCCGCGCCCAACTCGCGGCTCATTGGCAGATCTATCGCGTTGACCTTCGGTTTGTTCAGCTTGACTTCGAGAACGCGACCGTTGCGGACGACTTCCACATAATTCGACATCGGAATCCTGTCTGGCGCCGCCTAGGCAAAGGCGGGCATCACTTCCTTGATGAAGAGCTGCAGCGAACGCTTCTGTTCCTTCAGGCCCAGACCGAGGCTGGCGTAGTAAGTGAACTGATCGACCCCGAGCGCCTCATAGGGCCTGAGTTTGGCGATCGCCTCGTCGGGGGTCCCGAACATGAGGTTCTCGTGAAGCATCTTCGGATCGTACTCGTCGCGGTTCGCGAGATCGCCGAAGTCGGCGCTTTTCGGAAAGCCGTTTTTCACGTCGCCCAGGTTCTTGAACAAGGTCTCGAACTGGCTCAGCTGACGCTGCGCCGCCCTGACCGGCACCTCCCAGTCTTCCTTTCGGTCATAGACGACCGTATGCCGCATCATGGCGAACACCGGCCGAGCCTTGCCCGGATTGTTGGCGAGGGCCTCCTCCAGGCGAGACTTGTAGAGGCGCGCCTCGGACATCGGCCGCGTGATCGGCCATGACATGATGTTGAGGCCGTTCTTGATGGCGAAGTCGTATGTGATGGGCGCGCGGGCGGCAACCCAGATGGGTGGATGGGGTTTCTGCAGCGGCTTGGGCACGGAGGTCGCCAGAGGGAACGACCAGAACTCGCCTTTATGTTCATAGTCGCCCTGCCACAAGGCTCGAATCGCAGGCAGCATCTCTTGCATATGTCGCCAGGCGTCGGACTGCTTCAGTCCTGGATGCATGCGATCAAATTCGCGCTGATAAGCACCGGAACCCAGCCCCAACTCCAGCCTGCCGTTGGAGATGAGATCCGTCATGGCCGCTTCGCCCGCCAGCTTGAGGGGATGCCAATAGGCTGCGACCGCGACCGCGGTCCCCAGACGGATTTTGTCGGTGTGAGAAGCCCACCAGGTCAGCAGTTGAAAGGGATCGGGCGCAATGGTCATTTCGAGCGCGTGGTGCTCCGCCGCCCACACGATGTGGAAGCCACCCTCGTCAGCCATTTGCACCATCTCCAGCGTATGGCGCATGACCTCGCGCATGTCGATTTCATCGGCCATGCGCTCCATGTTGATGGCGAGTTGAAACTTCATCCGTCGACCTCTGGCGAGTGGGCCCTTCCCGTCGAGCCGCTCCAAATTCTTGAGCGGAGCCAAAGCCTGCGCTGCAAGATTTCCGACGCAACAGAGAATTTTTCGACATTCGACGCAGGCGCGGCTCGCGGTGATCTGATCCCGAGCCGTCCTCGTCCGCTCGGAGCGCACTCTATCGCTCGGTGACCGCCCGCGCGGTCATCGGCCGAGAGTCGAGACGTTCACAGCGTGAGCGAGGGTTGTCGCCGGCGCCGGCGATCTCATCCCCGATAGCAGCGGACCAGAGGCGTGGATCGGATGGCTCAGGCAGCTCCGGTGGCGGGCAGGGCGCGCGGAAGCTCGCCCTTGGCCATCGCCTCGCGATACCAACCATAGGCCTGGGCCAGGCCTTGCTCCAACGGCGTCCTGGCCTTCCAGCCCAGCGCCGCCAGCTTCGAGACATCGAGCAGCTTGCGCGGCGTGCCGTCGGGCTTCGACGCGTCATAGCGGAACCGGCCCTGCCAGCCGACCACGCGCGCGATCGTCTCGGCCAGCTCGGCGATGGTGACGTCGCCGCCGATGCCGACATTGAGATGCGGCTCGTCGGAATAGTGCTTCATCAGATGGACCAGCGCGTCGGCGAGATCGTCGACGAACAGGAACTCCCGCTTCGGCCTGCCGCTGCCCCAGATATCGACCTCGCTCCGGCCTTCCGCTTTCGCCGCATGGATCTTCGCGATCAGCGCCGGCACCACATGGCTGGACTGGAGATCGAAATTGTCGCCGGGCCCGTAGAGATTGGTCGGCATGGCGGAGATGTAGTCGCACCCATGCTGGCGGCGATAGGCCTGCGCCATCTTGATGCCGGCGATCTTGGCGATCGCATACCATTCGTTTGTCGGTTCCAGCGGCCCTGTCAGCAGCGCCGTCTCCGCCATCGGCTGCGCCGCCTCGCGGGGATAGATGCAGGAGGAACCCAGGAACAGGAGCTTGGCCACGCCGGCCTTGCGCGAGGCCTCGATCAGGTTCGTCTCGATCGCGAGATTGTCGTAGAGGAATTCGGCCGGCCGCGTCGCGTTGGCGAGAATGCCGCCCACCGTCGCCGCCGCCACGAACACCGCGTCGGGCTTCGCCTTCGCGACCCAGTCTTCCGTCTGCTGCTGGCGGCGCAGATCGACCTCCGCGCGCCTCACGGTCAGGATCTCGCATTTCTCGATCGCGAGGCGCCGGCAGATCGCCTGCCCCACCATGCCGCCATGGCCGGCGACGAAAACGCGCCGGCCGGCGAGATCGAAGGGGACCTTGCCGGTCATGGAGCGGACGGTTTCGGCATCGAGGCCGCGGCGTTGGCGGGCGAATCGCCCGATCCGCCTTGATGCTGGGAGCTGCCATTGTCGATGGCGACCAGATCGGACGCCACCATCTCGCGCACCAGTTCCTTGAAGCTGGTGGTATAGCGCCAGCCGAGCTTGGCCTTGGCCTTCGAGGCGTCGCCCAGCAGGTGATCCACCTCGGTCGGGCGGAAATAGCGCGGGTCGATCAGCACCAGCGGCTTGCCGGTCTTGGCATCGAGCCCCTTCTCCTCCGCGCCGACGCCGCGCCATTCGATGCTGCGGCCGGTCTCGGCGAAGGCGAGCTCGATCATCTCGCGCACCGAATGGCTCTCGCCGGTCGCCAGCACGTAATCGTCGGGCTCCGGCTGCTGCATCATGCGCCACATGCCTTCGACATAGTCGCGCGCATGGCCCCAGTCGCGTTTGGCATCGAGATTGCCGATATAGAGCCGGTCCTGCTGGCCGCGTGCGATCGCGGCCACGGCGCGCGTCACTTTGCGCGTGACGAAGGTCTCGCCGCGGATCGGGCTCTCATGATTGAACAGGATCCCGTTCGAGGCATGCATGCCATAAGCCTCGCGGTAATTGACCGTGATCCAATAGGCATAGAGCTTGGCGGCGCCATAAGGGCTGCGCGGATAGAAGGGCGTGGTCTCGTTCTGCGGCACGGTCGGCGTGGCGCCGTAAAGCTCCGAGGTCGAGGCCTGGTAGAAGCGGGTCTCCTTCTCCATCCCCAGGAGACGGATCGCTTCCAGGAGCCGCAAGGGTCCGAGCCCGTCGGCATTGGCGGTGTATTCCGCGGTCTCGAAGCTCACCTGCACATGGCTCTGGGCGGCGAGATTGTAGATCTCGGTCGGCTTGGTCTGCGCCACCAGCCGGATCAGGTTGGTGGCGTCGGTCATCTCGCCATAATGCAGGAAGAAGCGGACGCCCGCTTCGTGCGAGTCCTGATAGAGATGGTCGATGCGGCCGGTATTGAAGGAGGAAGAGCGGCGTTTGACGCCATGGACGACATAGCCTTTGGCGAGCAGCAGCTCGGCCAGATAGGCGCCGTCCTGACCGGTCACGCCGGTGATGAGCGCGGTTTTCTGGGTCATGCGGCCGGGAGGCTAGCATAACGTGGTTAACGGAGCATCTTTGGCGGCCCGACGATTATCGGATGTTATCAAACTGGCTCTTACATCCGACCCGCGTTGAAGCTAACGTTTGCGGATGTCGGGCCTGAGGGCGAGTCGTGCGCCGAGTCGGCCCGGCAATTACGGCTAACAATGATCCGCCCGTTTCCGCCGAGCTTGATGAAAGGAGCCCGGCGGCGGGGTCTATAGGGAAGGGGCGATGGCGGATCGGGCCAAGGATAGGCCACAGCAACAGGGTCAGGCAGCCGCAGAGCCGGCTGGACCTGCGGGATCGCCTTTGCCGGCGACCGATGGGGAGGCCGCGTCTCCCTTGCCTGAAGCGCTGCGCCGCCAGCAGCTGGCCGCGCGCCATGCCGCCGAAATCGGCAACCCGCCACCACGAACCACCCCGGAAGCGGTTCCTCTGTCCTCGGTCGAGAGCGATCCGCTGGCCGAGGCCGCACGTCATTTCCGCGAGCTGCAGGCCAAATCGGCGGGCGTCACCGAGATCCATATGCCGCCGCGCCCCTCCGGCGACGTCGCCCGCGACCTCCTGAAGGATGACGGCCAGCTCTCGAGCCTGGCGCTCTCCGAAAATTCGCCGGGCCTGCAGAAGCCGGAATCGACCCTGCCCGTCGATATGCTCATCGACAATGAAAGCGCGGCCGCGCGGGTGACGCCGCGCACCAAACTCTGGGCCGTGACCAAGGCCGACCGCATCATCGATGTGGAGGCGCAACCGCTGGCGCAAACAACC
The DNA here is from genome assembly GCF_050729195.1 of Hypericibacter sp. Taxonomy (NCBI): domain Bacteria; kingdom Pseudomonadati; phylum Pseudomonadota; class Alphaproteobacteria; order Rhodospirillales; family Dongiaceae; genus Hypericibacter; species Hypericibacter sp. The sequence goes on along the minus strand of NZ_JBOHKS010000041.1, from coordinate 14,905 downwards.
GGATCGCCGACCTTCGTCGATATGGATCCCGATCTGTCGCTGCCGTTGGGCGCATCGCCCGAGCTGGTGCCGCCCGAGACTCCGACGACATCGCTGGCCTCCTTCACCATCGATGCGCGCCCCGCGATCGAGTCCGAGCCTGCGGCACCCGACGAAGAAAAGACGGACGGCATGAAACGCGCGCTGGCGCTGGCCGCTGCGGCGCCGATACTGACGACAGCGGAGGCACCGGCCGAGACGCCGTCCGAGACGCTTGCAGCGACCGCTGCCGGCCCGGCCAAGCTGCCGCCCTTTCCCACCGTCGACCGCGCCCGCCGGGCGCCGGCGGGACCGTCGGGAAATCTGCGCCTGTTCGCCGGCCTCAGCGTCGTGATCCTGGCCTTCGCCGGTTCGCTCGTCTGGGTGGCGATGTGGCGCGCCGATACCTTCATCGGCGGCACGGAAGCGACGCTCGAGGTCTCGCCCGAGGATCTGGTGCAGACGGCAGCCGGCGGCGACGCCGCGACGGCCTCGGCCGACGGCACGGGCACGGCGACCGCGACCTTGATGGTACGCGATACCGAGCTTCTGCTGGCGAAACTGGCGCTCGATCCGGGTCCCGCCGACGGCGTGCTCGACCAGAGCACGCGTGACGCGATCCGGCGCTATCAGCAGATGGCGGGGCTGCCCGAGACCGGCGAGCCCTCCAAGGAACTGCTGGACGAACTCAAGGCCGTCGTCGCGGCTATCGCCGGCAACTGAAGCCTCAGCGTTTCGCCATTTCCGCCGCGGCGATCTCCGCGATCGCCAGGTCGAAGCTCGGCGTCACCCCGTCCTCGACAAACCAGGCCGCCGACAAACCGGCGAAGGCCAGCACCCATTGCAGCAGGCGTTCGCGATCGAGCCCGGCCGCTTCGGCCGCCACCGACGCCTGTCGCGCCAAGCGGCCCGGCGCCGCCGCCGTCTCGAGATCGGGATTGAACAGGATGTTGGCGAAATCGAAGCCGCGCTCGCCCTGCAGCCGCTTGGGGTCGATCGCCAGCCAGCCGCGCGGGCCGAAATCCAGCACATTGGCATGATGCAGATCGCCATGGAGGACGCCGACATCCTGCGGCGACTGCAGCAGCTCGCGCGCGACCGCCGCCGCGCGCGCAATCAGGCCGCCCTCGCGCGCGGCCACGGGCGCAAGCGCCGCAAACCATTGCGTCAGAGGCAGCAGGGAGGGCGGCGGGCTCCGCCGCGGCGCTTGGAGCTGGCGCGCAACCGCGCAGATGATCCGCGTCGCTTCGTCGTCGCGGCCCTCATGCACCATGGCGGCGAGCGATGCGGGACCGGTTGCGCGTTCCAGCAGCAGCGCATCGCCTTCATGCGCCCAGACCGGCGCCGCACCCTGGCCGGCCCACCAGACCATCAGCAGGGGCCCGCGGCGTTCTTCGGATTCGAGCGCGATCTTCAGCATGCCCGGCGCGCCATTGCGGCGAACCGGCAGCAGCCGGCTGCCGGGCGTGACGAGCACCTCGCCATCGGGAATGAGATTCCAGCGTTCGAGCCAGGGCGCAAAGAGCGCGTCATAGTCCGGCAGGGTCGAGGCCTGCCGGCCGCCGTTCCCGCCCGGCCGGGGCTTAAGCGTCCGGCGCGTCATGGTCGAACGCGGCCTGGCGGTTGAGCATCGGTGTCGAGGCGATCCACCAGGAGGGATGCTCGACGCCGAGACGCGCGGCCGCTTCGCGCACCTCCGCAGGTTTCGCGAAGAGTCCGAAACAGGTGGCGCCGCTGCCGCTCATGCGCGCGAGCAGATTGCCCGGCAGGTGACGCAGCGCCGCCAGCACCTCGCTGACCACGGGCTCGATGGCGATCGCCGGCGCCTCGAGATCGTTGCCGCAGCGCGCGAGCCGCACGGCGAGGGAGGCCGCGTCGCCGATCCCGTCACGCCATCGCGCCGGCGTCGAGAAATCGCCGCGGCGGGCCTTGAAGACCGCGGGCGTCGAAACGCCGACGCGCGGATTGACCAGCAGCATCTGGACATCGGGGAGCGGCGGTGCCGGATCGAGCAACTCGCCGATGCCGCTCATGAAGGAGGGTCGGGCCGCGAGGCAGACCGGCAGATCGGCGCCAAGGCCAAGCCCGATCTGCGCCAGATCGACAGCGCCTTCGGACACGCGCCAGAGCCGCGCGAGACCGACCAGCGCCGCCGCCGCATCGGCCGAGCCGCCGCCGATGCCCGAAGCCACCGGCAGCCGCTTGGTCAGGCGCAAGGCCGCACCGCCCGCCGGCAGGTTCTTCCCGGCGAGCGCCGCTGCAAGCGCGCGCGCCGCGCGTAGAACGAGATTGTCGTCGGTGGCAGAGAGTCCCGCGCCGAACGGCCCGTCGATCGCGAGCGACAATTTGTCGGAAGGGGCGATGCGCAACTCGTCGCCGAGATCGGCGAACACCACGAGGCTGTCGAGCAGGTGGTAGCCATCGGCGCGTTTGCCGACGACATGGAGGTAGAGATTGATCTTGGCGCGGGCGCGCAGGGTCAGGAGCACGGAACGGAACCGTTGTCCCCTCCCCCTTCAAGGGGGAGGGCTAGGGAGGGGGCAGACTCGCTGCTGCCGTAACGCAGGGAATCCTGCTGACCAATCTCGCCGGCCCCCTCCCTGACCCTCCCCCTCAAGGGGGGAGGGGACAGGAAGAACGTCGCGAGCTCAACCACGGAAGGACGCCGCTCAGCTTCCTGAAGGCGCGCCGAGGCCGTCCTTGATCTTGGCTTGCAGCGGCTGGAGATGGTCGGGCTCGGGACCGAACTGGAGCGAGCGCTGCCATTGATAGCGGGCCTCGGTCTTGCGGCCGACCCGCCAATAGGCGTCGCCCAGATGGTCGTTGATGGTGGCGTCGACCGGCTCGAGCTCGACCGCGCGCTCCAGATACTCGACCGCCTTGTCGTACTGGCCCTGCTGGTAATAGGCCCAGCCCAGGCTGTCGACGATGAAGCCGTCATCGGGCTTCAGCTCGACGGCACGCTTCAACATGGTGAAGGCCTCGGGCAGATGCTCGCGCCGCTCGACCCAGGAATAGGCCAGGTAGTTCATCACATAGGGCTGCTCGGGCTCGAGCGCGAGCGCCTTCTGGAAGTCCGCTTCCGCGAGCGGCCATTGCTGGCTGCGCTCATAGGTGATGCCGCGGAAATAGAGCAGCGCCCAGTGGCGCCGCTTGAGCTCGGGCACGCGCGCGACCGCCACCTCATAGGCCTTCGCCGCGTCGGCGAACTGCTCATGGCTGCGCAGGATGTTGCCCTTGGCGAGAGCGGCATCATAGCGTTCGGGGCGCTCGGCGATCATGCCGTCCAGAAGCTTCAAGGCATCGTCGGTCTTGCCGAGATCGTCGAGCGCGCGGGCTTCGTCGATGCGCGCCTGCCAGGAGAAGGGCGAGGATTTCGGAATCGCCTCATAGATCGCGATCGCATCCTGGGTCCGGCCGTCATTGATCAGGAGCTCGGCCAGCAGCGTCTGCGCGATCGGATAGTCCGGCTTGAGGTCGAGCGCGATGCGCTCGAACACCATGGCCGTGTCCAGGATCTGCTCGCGCGCGAGCAGCGAGGCGATGTTGAAGAAGCTCTCGGCAATACCGTCGACCGGGGTGGCGACGATGGGAGCGGGCTTGGTGCCGGCGCTGACGCCCTTCATCTCCGGCTCCAGCACCAGCGATTCGCTGTTGGCTTCGACGAAGGCGTCATAGAGCTTCTTGGCGTCGTCCTGGCGGCCCTGACGCTGATAGAAATTGCCGACCAGCTGGACCACGCGCAGCGTGCCGGCCTCGGCGGTGACCAGCTTGCCGTAATCCTCATCGGCCGGCTTGATGCGACCGGCCTGGTCCTCGATCAAAGCCCGATGGAGATCGATGATCGGCTGGAGGCCGTTGATCTTATTGAGGCGGGCGAGCTGGGTCAGGCCGGCATCGGTCTGGCCCATTCCCTGCGCCAGCCAGGCACGCACCATCGGCACGATGATCTTGTTGACGCCGTCGTCGGGCAGCTTCGCCAGCTCGGCATCGGCGGACTTGAGGTCGTTCTTCTTGATGTCGCGCCAGGCGAGGATGATCCCCGCGGTCGGTGAATCCGGCTGGACCTTCTGGATATGCTCGGCCACCTGCGCCGCTTCGCTGAGCCGGCCTTCGCTCGCCAGCAGCAGGTAGGAGACGTTCAGGAGCTCGGGATTGTCGGGATCCTTGGCCAGGGTGACGGCCAGCAGATCGGCCGCCTCGCTGTTGCGCCGGTCGGCCTGCGCCTGGCGCGCCGCGAGGTAATGCCCCATCGGCGAGGAGGTCATGGGCGTCAGATCGGCCAGCGACTTGGTCTGGCCCTGGGGCTGTTCCTGCGCCTGGAGCGTCGGTGTGCAGCCGGCGAAGGACAGGCCGATCATCGCCATGAGCAAGGGCGCACCGAGACGGGTCCGGATCTTGTAAGCCTTCACGCTTCCTCCTTCGTCGGTGCCGGTCATCGGCATCGAAACCGCGATCGGTCCGGTCCTTCGTCCACCGTCACATGTTCGGATAGTTGGGACCGCCGCCGCCTTCCGGCACCACCCAGTTTATGTTCTGGGTGGGATCCTTGATATCGCATGTCTTGCAGTGGACACAGTTCTGGGCGTTGATCTGCAGTTTCGGTTGGCTATCGCTGCCGCGCACGATCTCATATACGCCGGCTGGACAATAGCGTTGCTCGGGCGCGTCATAAACCGCGAGGTTGATCCGGATTGCGACGCTCGGATCCCTCAAGGTCAGATGCGACGGCTGATTCTCCTCGTGGTTGGTATTCGACAGGTAAACCGAGGAGGTCTTGTCGAAACTGACCACGCCATCCGGCTTCGGATAGGCGATGGCCGGGGTTTCGGCCGCCGGCAGCAATTGGCCGTGGTCCGGCTTGTGATGGAAGGTCCAGGGCGCCTTCCCCCTGAACAAGTAGGTGTCGACCGCGGAGTAGGCAATGCCGGCGAACAGCCCCTTGTGGAAACTGGGCCGGATATTGCGGACTTTATAGAGTTCGTCCCAGAGCCAGCTGGCCTTGAGCCGGTTGGGGTAATCCTCCAGCTCACCAGTCTCGCTGCGCTCGAAAGCGGCCATGACCGCCTCGGCCGCCGTCATGCCCGATTTCATCGCCGTATGGCTGCCCTTGATCTTGGGCACATTGACGAAGCCCGCGGCGCAGCCGATCAGCGCGCCACCCGGGAAAACCAGCTTCGGGATCGATTGGAAACCGCCCTCATTGATGGCGCGCGCGCCATAAACCAATCGCTTACCGCCTTCGAAGGTGGGGCGGATCGCCGGATGGGCCTTGAAGCGCTGGAATTCGTCGAAGGGCGAAAGATGCGGGTTGCTGTAATCGAGCCCGATCACGAAGCCGACCGACACCAGATTCTCGTCGAAGTGATAGAGGAACGAGCCGCCATAGGTCGACTTGTCCATCGGCCAGCCGACGGAATGCGAGATCAGCCCCTTTTTATGCTTGCCGGACTCGACCTCCCAGATTTCCTTGATGCCGATGCCGAAGGTCTGGGGATCGACGCCGTCGCGCAGGTCGAAACGCTCGAACAGCGTCTTGGTCAGCGAGCCGCGGCAGCCCTCGGCGAACAGGGTGTAGCGGCCGTGAAGCTCGACGCCGGCCGTGAAATTCGCAGTCGGCTGTCCATCCTTGCCGACGCCCATATTGCCGGTGGCGACACCTTTGACCCGGCCGGCCTCGTCATAGAGCACCTCGGCCGCGGCGAAGCCCGGATAGATCTCGACGCCCAGCCCCTCGGCCTGGGTCGCGAGCCAGCGGCAGACATTGCCGAGACTGACGATGTAGTTGCCGTGATTGTTCATCTGCGGCGGGGTCGGCAGGCGGAAGGCCTTGGTCGCGGTCAGGAACTGGAACCGGTCCTCGCTCGCCGGCGTGTTGAGCGGCGCGCCCTTCTCCTTCCAGTCGGGAATGAGCTCGTTCAGCGCGCGCGGCTCGACCACGGCGCCGGACAGGATATGTGCGCCGACCTCGGAACCCTTCTCGATGACACAGACGCCCAGCTCCCGGCCCTTCTCGGCCGATAGCTGCTTGAGTCGGATCGCCGCCGCCAGCCCCGCCGGGCCGGCGCCCACGACCACGACGTCATATTGCATCGACTCCCGTTCCATGCCCGCTCTCTCTCCCCCTCGCGCACTCTTATATATATGTGGACGCAACCATCTCGGGCCGGCGCCCTCGGCCCCATCTTCATTTCCTAGAGCTCGTCCTCGATTCCTAAAGGAAGCCAGGATGATAAAATTGAGTCGCAGCGACCTACCCTATCGGAGCTGCGGAATTGGCGTTGCGGTGTAGCACAGCCGCGCCGGAATCGGCCAGAAGTCGCCAGCTTGATGGCCATTCCTTAAGGCCGCCTTCCGCGCAAGAAAACGGCGGACTTCCACAGGAAATCCGGGCTAGCGTCCGCTCATGGCGCAGCCCCCCGACATGACCCCCGTTTCGGCCGCCGGATTGGATCCGGCCGAGGCCCTGGCGCTGCTGGCCTGGCAGATCGAGGCCGGCGCCGACGAGGCGCTCGAGAGCGCCCCCATCGACCGATTCGCCGCGATTGCGGAAACGGCATCCGTTCGCCGGGCCCCGCCGGCCGCCGAGCCCGCCGCCCCGGCCCTCCTGACCGCGTCGGCACTGCCGCCGCCACTCATGACACCAGTCAGTTCGCCTCCCGCCATCAATGGCGACGGCAATGCCTACCGGGCTGCTCAGGGCGCCCGGTCGCTCGAAGAGCTTCGGGCGGCTTTGGAAAGCTTCGACGGCTGTCCCCTGAAGGCGACCGCCACCAACCTGGTCTTCGCCGACGGCAATCCGGCCGCCCGGGTGATGCTGGTGGGCGAGGCGCCGGGAGGCGACGAGGACCGGATCGGCCGGCCCTTCGTGGGGGTGAGCGGCCAGCTCCTCGACCGGATGCTGGCGGCGGTCGGGCTCGACCGGACCCAGGTCTATATCACCAACGTCATCTTCTGGCGGCCGCCCGGCAACCGCACCCCGACGCCTGCGGAAGTGGCGGCCTGCCTGCCTTTCGTGGAACGGCATATCGAGCTGGTGGGCCCGGAGGTCTTGATCCTGGCGGGCAATGCCGCCGCCAAGACCCTGCTGCTGCGGAACGAGGGCATCACCCGGATCCATGGCAAATGGTTCGAGTATCAGAGCGCCGGCATGTCCCGGCCGGTGCCGACCTTACCGATCTATCACCCCGCCTACCTGCTCCGGGCGCCCGCCCAGAAGCGCGACGCGTGGCGCGACCTGCTCCAGATCCGCGAACGGCTCGATCATCGGGCCTGAATAACCCACCCGGATTTTATCCCCAGCCCGCCACGAATTTGCCCCCACACGGCTAGGGCTTATTTACGTTTCTTCATGGTTAATTGCTCAGAGGGGAGCCTTTAACAATCCGTGGCATTTGAGGAAAATTTCGTGGTTAACCTATTTGTGGGGGTTGATTCTCCCGCAACCACAAAATCTGGGATGTCAATCCCTAAAACTTCCTTGCCACGCCGCCGAGGCTCCGTTTAGGTAGCCCCACTATGCAGATGGCAAGCACCCCTTCCGGCCTTCCGGGCCGCAATGTCAGACGAGCCATCGGACCGGTGTTGGTCCTGGCCGCCGGCCTTGCGTTCGGTTCCCACCCGGCCCACGCGGCTGGCGGGGCCTTGGCCTCGGCTGGCGGTGCCTTGCCGCTGACGGCGGCGCTGCCGCCCGCCCGCCAGCCTGATACGGGTCCGGAGATTGCCGTTCCGAAACCTCTGGAAGAGACGGACGCGGCGCGCTACCGCCAGATCTTCCGCCTCCAGAACAAAGCTGATTGGAAAGGCGCCGACGAAATCATCGGCACGCTGACCGATCTGCGGCTGATGGGCCATGTGCTGGCCCAGCGTTACCTGTCGCCCACCTACAAGACCCGCTATGCCGAGCTGTCGCAGTGGCTCAGCAAGTATGGCGACCATCCGGACGCCCCGGCGATCTATGCGTTGGCGCTGAAGAAGAAGCCCGCCAATGCCGCGAGCCCGGTCGAGCCGAACGTCTCGAGCTTCCGCGGCGGCACGCCCGACGGCGACAACAAGGGTCCCGAGCCCGAGCAATGGGCGCAAGGCCTCGAAGCCTGGCGCGACGGCAATTCCAAGCTGGCCGCCACCCTGTTCGAGCAGGCCGCCAAGGCCAGCAACGGCAATCCCTGGGTCCAATCCGCCGCCGCCTATTGGGCCGCGCGCGCCCATATCCGCAACAAGGAGCCGCAGAAGGTCAGCGAATGGCTGCGCCTGGCGGCCGGCGAGCCCCGCACCTTCTACGGCCAGCTCGCGCGCCGCGCGCTCGGCGTCGACACCGCCTTCGCCTGGGCCGATCCGACCCTGACCGCCGACGGCGCCGAAGCGCTGATGGCGACCCGTGCGGGCCAGCGTGCCCTGGCCCTCATCCAGGTCGGCCAGCGCCAGCGCGCCTCCGACGAATTCCATCTCCTGCGCCCGCAGGCGGGGCCCGAACTGACCCAGGGCATGCTCGCGATCGCCAACGAGATCGGCATGCCCTCCCTGACGCTGGGTCTGGGCGCCTCGCTCGAGGACAAGTCGGGCTTCCGCCTGGACAACGCCCTGTTCCCGACCCCGGCCTGGACGCCCAAGGGTGGCTTCAAGGTCAACCGGGCGCTGCTCTTCGCGCTGGCCCGCACGGAATCGGGCTTCAACCCCGACGCCAAGAGCCCGATGGGCGCGCTCGGCCTGATGCAGCTCATGCCGCGCACCGTGAAATATACCGCCGACCGTCTGGCGCCCACGCTGGGCAACGCCAAGCCCGACTGGAGCGACCCCGAGACCAACATGGCGCTCGGCCAGGAATATGTGCAGTACCTGCTTGAAGACTCCAACGTGAATGGCGATCTGCTGCTGATGGCGGCGGCCTACAATGCGGGTCCGGGCAATCTCGCCAAATGGCGCGACAAGCTCGCCTATGACGACGACCCGCTGCTGTTCCTGGAAAGCATGCCGGCGCGCGAGACGCGTGACTTCGCCGAGCGGGTGCTGGCGAGCATGTGGATTTACGAGCAACGGCTGGGCCAGGACGCGCCGACGCTCGATGCGCTCGCGGCCGGCGGCTGGCCCCAATATCGCCCGCAAGACGATGAGGCCGTGGCGGCGGCCAGCAATGCCTCGAATTGACGAAACGAGACCCTTCCTCCCGGTCAACATCGCCATCCTGACGATATCCGACAGCCGCACGCTGGCGAACGACACCTCCGGACAAGCCCTGAACGACATGATCACGCGCGACGGCCACAAGGTCGTGCGCCGCGAGATCGTGAAGGACGAGATCGCGCTGATCACGGGCCAGCTCAAGCACTGGATCGCCGATCCCGAGGTCGATGTGGTGATCTCGAGCGGCGGCACCGGCGTCACCGGCCGCGACGTTACGCCCGAAGCCTTCGAGCAGGTGTTCGAGAAGAAGATCGACGGGTTCGGCGAGCTCTTCCGCTGGATCAGCTTCCAGAAGGTCGGCACCTCGACCATCCAGTCGCGCGCCGTCGGCGGCGTCGCCGGTGGCACCTATCTCTTTGCACTGCCCGGATCGCCCAGCGCCTGTCGCGACGGTTGGGACGAGATCCTCAAGCACCAGCTCGACAACCGCTTCCGCCCCTGCAACCTGACCGAGCTCATGCCTCGGCTGCAGGAGCATCTGAAGCAGGCGGGATAGCGAGATGTAGCCCCTTCCCCCGCTTCGCGGGGGAGGAGACAAAAGACTCACAAATCCTTCAGCCGCTCCTCGTAATCCCGATTGTGCTTCTCGTGGGTCGACCAGAACGGCCTCGGCACGCGGCCCTCGAGATTGTCCGTCAGGATGGCGAGATGCGTGTGCCAGCCGCCGGCGACGCCGAGCAGCAGCGCGCGGTCCTTGAGGCGGCTATGGGTGACGACGAGGCGGACCTTGTCGCCCTTGGGCTCAAGCTCGAAGGTGACTTCCGAATCCTCCTTCGGGCCGCCCTCCTTGATCGTGCCCATCCAGGTCATGGCCAGCAGCCGCGGCGGGTCGCAGCGCAGCACACGAATCTCCAGCGTCACCCCGCCCGCCTTCGACTTGTAGCGCTCGGGCGTCGGTTCCTTGGTCGGCGAAAGCGAGGCGTGGTCGAAGCGGAATTCCGCCTTGCCGCCGGCCTTGAGTTCCATCGGACCGCTCGCCAGCCATTTGCCGCGTTTCTCCGATTCCGTCAGATAGGCCCAGATGCGCTCGATCGGTCCCGGCAACAGCCGCTCGAAGCGGATCGTCTCTTTGCCGGTGACGACGCCATGGTCATTCATTCTTGCCTCCTGGGTTCTTGGGATCGGGATCGCGTTTGGAATCGAGATCGGGCTGGCTGAGGGCCTCGGCCAGGGCGTCGAGGCTGTTGCGCCAGAATTGCTCGTAGAAACGCAGCCACTCGTCGGCCGCGGCCAAGGGCTGGGGATCGAGCCGGCAGAGATGCGAGCGGCCCTTCACGGTGCGTCGCACCAGCCCCGCATGCTCCAGCACCTTCACATGCTTGGAAGCGGCCGCGAACGACATGCGGAAGGGCGCCGCCAGCTCGCCGACGCTGTGCTCGCCTTCGGACAGGCTGCGAAGCATCGCGCGACGGGTCGGATCGGCCAGGGCGCGGAACAGGGTATCCAGGGGAGCCGTCTGTTGTTCAACCATAAGGTTGAGTTTAGAGCGGCTCCGCCCAATGTTCAACTGATCAGTTGAACAATTTCCCGTGGATTGTTTGTTCTTTATTTGTTCTCACGCCGCCGCTAGGCTCCCCTCATGCGCAATGAACCCGATGCCCCTCAGGGCCCCGATCCGACGATCCTGGCGCCTCAGGCCCGGAAAGGCCGTGGCGCTGTCTCCAACAAGCCGGGGCGCTATGAGCCCGGGGAACGGCCCCTGGAGGATGACGGCTGGGGCTCGGTCCAGGCCGACGAGGCCGAGGCCGCCCCCCTCCGGACGACGGTCCAGCCGGACAAGAGCAAGACCGTCATCGCCTGGAACGAGTCTCCGGACCTGGGTTTCGACCGCTCGATCAACCCCTATCGGGGCTGCGAGCATGGCTGTGTCTATTGCTTCGCCCGGCCGACCCACGCCTATCTCGGCCTGTCGCCGGGTCTCGATTTCGAGACCAAGCTCTTCGCCAAGCATGACGCCGCGGCGATCCTGGCGCGCGAGCTGGCGAAGCCCTCCTACCGGCCGGCGCCGATCGGGCTCGGCACCAACACCGACCCCTATCAGCCGATCGAGCGCGAGCTCGGCATCACCCGCCAGATCCTCGAGGTGCTGGACCGCTTCAATCATCCAGTGACGATCGTCACCAAATCGGCGCTGATCCTGCGCGACCTCGACATCCTCTCGCGCATGGCGCAACGCGGGCTGGTCGAGGCGACGGTGTCGGTGACGACGCTCGATCCCGATCTCGCCCGCAAGCTCGAGCCGCGCGCGCCGACACCGCCGCGCCGGCTGGCGGCGATCGAGGCGCTTGCCGCGGCCGGCATCTCGACCGGCGTGCTGGCGGCGCCGATGATCCCGGCCCTCAACGATCCCGAGCTGGAGGCGATCCTCGCCGCCGCCATGGCCCGGGGTGCCACCCGCGCCGGCTATGTGCTGCTGCGTCTGCCGCTCGAGATCAAGGATCTGTTCCGCGAATGGCTCGAGGCGCATGTGCCCGATCGCGCCGAGCATGTGCTGTCGCTGGTGCGCGACACCCGCGAGGGCAATCTCTATCAGGCCAAGTTCGGCACGCGCATGCGCGGCACCGGTCCCTATGCCGAGCTGCTGCGCCAGCGCTACCGCGTCGCCATGCGCAAGCTCGGCCTCGCCAAGCGCGGCGGCGGCGCCATCGGCCTGCGCAGCGATCTCTTCGCGGTGCCGAAGGGCGAGCGCCCGCAGTTCGAGCTGTTCTGACCGGACCCGCCTCCGGTCGCAGCCGGGAAATCTCAGAATTGCGGCATGAAGGAGGCCGGCAACCCGCCGATTGCGGGTTGCGGCCGGTGGCTCCGATTGCGGACAATCGGGATCCCTTCCCTCGGACCCGATCGCGAGCCCGATGCCCCACCACACGCCCCTCATCGCCACCATCGTCGTCGGCCTGGTGCTGGCTCTCATCTTCGGCACGCTGGCCCATCGCCTGCGGATCTCGCCCCTGGTGGGCTATCTGCTGGCGGGCGTGGTGGTCGGGCCCTTCACGCCCGGCTATGTCGCCGACCAGGGGCTCGCCAACGAGCTGGCCGAGATCGGCGTGATCCTGCTGATGTTCGGCGTCGGCCTGCATTTCTCGCTCAAGGATCTGCTGTCGGTGAAGGGCATCGCGATCCCGGGCGCCATCGTGCAGATCGCGGTCGCGACCCTGATGGGCGTGGCGCTGGCTTACGCGCTAGGCTGGCCCTGGGCCGAAGGCTTCGTCTTCGGCCTGGCGCTCTCGGTCGCCAGCACCGTGGTGCTGCTGCGCGCCATGCAGGAGCGCCGCCTGCTCGAGACCGAGCGCGGCAAGATCGCCGTCGGCTGGCTGATCGTCGAGGATCTGGCGATGGTGGTGACCCTGGTGCTGCTGCCGGCGCTGGCCGAGGCCATGGGCGGCAACAGCACCGAGGGCGGTGCCGCGAGTGGCCTTGAGCTGCTGAAGATCCTGGGCATCACCATCGGCAAGGTCGCGGCCTTCATCGCCATCATGCTGATCGTCGGCCGGCGCGTCATTCCCTGGCTGCTGCATTACATCGCCCATACCGGCTCGCGCGAGCTGTTCCGCCTTGCGGTCTTGGCGCTGGCCTTGGGCGTCGCCTATGGCGCGGCCATCCTCTTCGGCGTCTCCTTCGCACTCGGCGCCTTCTTCGCCGGCATGATCCTCAGCGAGTCCGAGCTCAGCAAGCAGGCGACGCAGGAAACGCTCCCCTTGCGCGACGCCTTCGCGGTGCTGTTCTTCGTCTCGGTCGGCATGCTCTTCAATCCCTCGATCGTGCTGGACGCGCCGCTCACGTTGGCCGCCGTCGTCGCCATCATCATGTTCGGCAAATCGACCGCGGCCTTCCTCATCGTCAAGCTGTTCCGCCATCCGACCTCGACCGCCCTCACCATCTCCGCGAGCCTGGCGCAGATCGGCGAGTTCTCCTTCATCCTGGCGGGGCTCGGCGTCTCCCTCGGCCTCCTGCCCGAAGAAGGCCGCGACCTGATCCTGGCGGGCGCCATCATCTCGATCCTGCTCAACCCGCTGGCCTTCGCCGTGCTGGACCGCCTCGCCCCGCATCGCGAAAAGGATGCCGAGACCGGCAGCGCGATGCGCGAGAGCATTCCCATGACCGCACTCACCGACCATGCGATCCTGATCGGCTATGGCCGCGTCGGCAGCCTGGTGGGTGCCGGGCTCGGCGCCGCCCATTGGCCCTTCCTGGTGATCGAGGAGATCCCGCAACTGGCCGAGGCGGCGCGGCGCGACGGCGGCGAGACCATCATGGGCAATGCCTCGAACCCCGAGGTGCTGAAGGCCGCCAATCCGGGACAGGCACGCGTCCTCTTCGTTGCGATCCCGCAGGCCTTCGAGGCGGGCCAGATCGTGGCCCAGGCGCGTGCCGCCAATCCGGCCTTGAAGATCATCGCCCGCGCCCATTCCGACGCCGAGGTCGAGCATCTGACCAAGCATGGCGCCAGCCTGATCATCATGGGCGAGCGCGAGATCGCGGAGGGCATGCTGGAAGAGGCGCTGCCGTCGCGGACCTCGGCGGCAGCAGCGGAGCCGGCGATTACGGTGGTCATGTGATAGACGCGCGCGGCAGCCAGCGCCCATAAGACCGATCGACCCGCCACGAGGCGCGCAGCATCGCGGTTGAGGTCGCCGGTTTGATGTCGCGCAGCCGCGCGAGGAGACCTCGATGGCCTGGCTTCGCACCTATGTCGCCATCTGCGCCGGCGTGCTCACCCTCGTTGTCGTCGCGCTCATCTTGATTGTGACTTTCGGGGACTTCGGTCTGAGCGGCCATGGCGTCGCCGCGCTCTTCATCGGCACGCTGGTTACGGTCGCGCTGACGATGGTCCTGATGGGCCTCATCTTCGTCAGCGACCGCGGCGGGCAGGATGCCAGTGTCTACAGCACGCATATCGAGACGGACGCTGACGAGCCGCCGGAAGCCGGGAGCGATCCCGACAACCGCCGTTCGGGCTGAAACCGCTAGATGATCCGGCAATCCGGCCAGCGCCGGTCCCAGGCCTTGGCCGCCATCCGCGCGCGATAAGCCTCGCTGCGGCGAAGGCCCGCCGGCGTCGGGCGGCAGACCAGCGCGAAAAGATCCTCCAGCCCATAAGGCGCCAGCAGGGTCAGGCGGTCGTCGCGCTCGAACCGGACCGCGACCGCCGAGCAGGTCTCGAGCCAATGGCGCAGCGCATCTTCCGTATCGGCATAAGGCGCATCGCCATTGACCCGATGCATGCGGGCCTGGTTGCGCGCCTGCCAGACGAGACCGGGATGCGCCGCCGCCAGATGCGCTTCGATCGCCGCTTCGCCGGTTCCCTCGGGATCGCCCGCATCGAAATAGAGCAGATCGATATCGTCGGCGGGCGAGCAGGTGCGCGAACCGGTGAGATCGTCCCACAGCCGGTTGCGCAGGAAGCCCGCACCGATGGCCCAATCCGGCAGTACCAGCGATCGCGCGAGCCGCAGCGCCGCCATCGCCGCGTCATCGGACGCGATGAGGCTGAGAAGTCGATCTCGTTGCGCTTCTGCCGGCATGGCGACATTCTGGCAGCCGCATCGGGCAGCGGGGAGTGATTCGAGGGCGATGCCTAACTTCAAGCTGGAGCGCGAGACGGCCATCACGCCCGTCGCCGGCATCGACGAGGCGGGCCGCGGGCCGCTGGCGGGGCCGGTCTTCGCGGCCGCCGTCATCCTCGACATGGAGCGCACGCCGCGGAAGA